>CAZJZR010000982.1:0-1500 GCA_964550475.1 uncultured bacterium | reverse complement strand
CACCCTGGTGGCACCACAGGACAACCCGTGCTGGGCAAATTGGATCGGTTGGATACGAATGAAAATCCCCTGGATTTGCCAACGAATTTGAAGCAAAAGTTGGCTTGGGCCTACCAGCATGAAATGGAAGCCAACCGCTATCCCGACGGTAGCCATGGGGGGTTGAAGGCAGCGATCGCCACCTACGTCAATGAAGCGACCCCAGCCTCCTGCGGCATCAGACCAGAGCAGATTTCTGTGGGCAATGGTTCCGATGAACTGATTCGTTCGATTTTGATTGCTACGTGTTTGCGCGGAGAAGGAGCCATTTTAGTGGCTAATCCGACTTTTTCGATGTATGCGATCACTGCTCACACCCTCGGCATTCCCGTGGTCACGGTCGGACGTTCTGAGCCGGACTTTGCCATTGATCTCACCGCTGCCCAATCCGCATTGGAACAAACCCACAGCCCACCGATTCGGGTGGTGTTTGTGGTGCATCCCAATTCACCTACGGCCAACGTCCTCACACCAGCCGAACTAGAGTGGCTGCGGCAAATTCCCAGCCATGTTTTGGTGGTGATTGATGAAGCCTATTTTGAATTTAGCCAAACCAGCGTGGTGGATGAATTGGCGCAACATCCCAATTGGGTGATTCTGCGAACCTTTTCTAAGGCATTTCGGTTGGCGGGGCATCGAGTCGGCTATGCGATCGCCCATGCTGAACTAATCACAATTCTGGAAAAAATCCGCTTGCCCTATAACTTACCGGCCTTTTCCTTGGCTGCGGCACAGTTGGTCATGACCCATCGACAACAATTGCTAGCAGGGATTGAAGACATCTTGACGGAGCGCGATCGGTTGTGGCAAGCATTCAGCCAGCACTCGCGGCTGCGGGTCTGGCCGAGCCAAGCGAATTTTATCTATGTGCGTTTGCGGGATGCAGCGGAGGGCGAACTGAGTGCCCTGTGCGAAGGACTCAAAAGACGGGGCACCTTAGTCCGCCATATCAGCGATGGGTTACGGATTACTGTTGGGACTGCGGAGGAAAATCAACGCACCCTGGCTCATTTACAGGCAGAATTGGGCTATGCGGCAATAGTTGGGTAAGTCGGGTTTCGCACCTCAAGGTTTTCTATCGCAATCCAACGGGATTACCAATCCAAAATTACAAATGACCCTAGTTATTCAACTTTCCACACCAGGGGCTTAAGTCCCTTTTCTGTTCATAGGTTCTCTGTTCATGGGGTAACCGTTCACATCCCCGATGGGAAAAGTTTTGCGGCCTACGCCCGCTTGTTCCTCCCCTGATGGAGTGAACGGTTACCTTCATGGGTGGTCTGTTCGTGGGTGATTTCGGCTTGCCATATGCCATATTGTCATCCATAAACTTGTCATCCATAAACTACCCATAAACTACCCATAAACGTTAAGAGACGCGCTATAGCGCGTCTCTTAGAGGCGTGATTGATCGATCACTAGTTGGCGTGGTGTACCCATTGCTAGAGTTGACAGTTTCTA
>CAZJZR010000981.1:0-1501 GCA_964550475.1 uncultured bacterium | reverse complement strand
TGCTGCACATTACCTGCTGCACACCGGTTATCTTGAGCCATCAAATTTTCATGTCCCCATTTATGGAATGCTCATGCATTGGCTAAATCAACCATCCACCTGGTCTCACACGGGCGATCGCATCATCGTCACCACAGATGCCAAAACCGACTTTTGGCGCATCACTCACTACGGGTTTATCCGTGACAATGGCCATTTCTACTTCGACTCCATCAGCACCGATTTTACCGTTGATGTCACCATTCGAGGGCAATACAAAGACCTGTATGATCAAGCTGGATTAATGGTGCGGCTGGACCATGAACACTGGCTGAAAACTGGGATTGAATATGTGGATGGGGTGCAAAACCTGAGTGCAGTCGTCACCCACGGCTATTCTGATTGGTCAATCATGCCGCTTTCCCCCGCCCCAGATGCCTTATATCTGCGGTTAGAACGTCGTCAATCGGCAATTCAGATCTCCTATGGCATTCCTGAGGGGGGCGATCGCCCAACGGAATTGACGCTGTTTCGGATGACCTACATGCCCACCCCAGAGGCGAATCCAGCTTTACAGGTGGGAGTGATGTGTGCCTCCCCCGATGGCAATGGCTATGAGGTGACATTTGAAGGGTATCGGGTTACACCATGCAATTAGCCCAATTAGCCAATTAATCCACGCAATGGATCAGTTTGAGTTTATAATCAGAAATTGCCGCTTTTTTTGATGATTTTGTGGAGCGATCGCCATGACCAAACGCACCTTACGAGGCACCAGCCGCAAACGCAGACGGGTTTCTGGGTTCCGTGCTCGGATGGAAACCCCTACCGGTCGCCGTGTGCTGCGCGATCGGCGACGCAAAGGACGGGCACGGTTAGCCGTTGCCTAACCACCTGCAATTCATCACTTGAGATTGTGTGAATTGTGCATGGTTGAAATTCAACTCCGCTAGTTTGTGCCCGTCTCCACTACATAACTGGCGGAGTTCAGCCTTTGCTCAGATCTGCCTGGTTTTGCTTAATTTTGTGGTTAAGTTGATACCTGGGATCTTGTCCCATCCTCAACGAAACAACAAAAACCGGGTTTCTCAACGAAGAACTCAATGTTTGATCTACCCTGGATGACTAGCAACCCGGTTTCTCAAGCGGGTGCTAGTCTGAATTAATTTGAGTTAAATCGTTGGTTAAACGGATCGCCGTGCCGCGCATACCTGGACTCCCATGGGACTACCTGAACAGCATCGCCTCCGCAAACGGCAGGACTTTCAGGCCGTCTACCGTCAGGGGATTCGGCGTTCATCGCTCCATTTCCAACTGTACGCCCTGCGCGATCGGGTGAAATCTGCGCGATCGCCCGTCAAACCCAAGTTAAAAGCCAGTTTGGTGATCCCAAACAGTCCTGATCCTGCCGCTACAATGGCTGCGGCTTCAGAATTACCGATCAGTCCTGCCCCACCCGCTCCGGAGCCGCCACAACAGGAACGGATTTCCACACCTTTACCCACGCGCTTTGGCATTTCCA
>CAZJZR010000980.1:0-1504 GCA_964550475.1 uncultured bacterium | reverse complement strand
TTTTTCCGCAAGTCCTTAAATGGTCATACCTTAACCATTGACTGTCATCCAATCTGCAAAAGGTTTCAGGCGTTGCCGGGTGATCACGGGGCAGGGGGGAGGTCACTCACTCCGCAGCGCGGTAATTGGATCCAGTTGAGCAGCATTGCGGGCGGGAATCACCCCAGCAGTGAGACCCACGCCCATGGACAGGATAAAGCCAATGATCAGCGACCATCCGGAGACCACAAACGGAAAGCCCACAGTCATTGCAGTGACGAAGGCGATCGCCACGCCGCCACTGGCTCCGATCACGCCGCCGATGGTGGAAATGGCGATCGCTTCCAACAAAAATTGCTTCAAAATATCGGCACTGCTGGCTCCCAAGGCTTTGCGGATGCCGATTTCGCGGGTGCGCTCTACTACCGACACCAGCATGATGTTGGCGATGCCGATGCCACCGACGACCAGGGAAATCCCCGCGATCGCCACCACCAACACGGTCATAATCCCAATCACACTGGAAAAGGTGCTGATCAAATCAGCTTGGTTGAGGATGCGAAAATCATCCTTATCCGGGTTGGTGATGTTGTGGCGCAGGCGCAGAATGTTGCTGATCTGAAATTGCGCCGCTGTCAACGCCTCTTGGGAACTGCCTTTGACCCAAATCGCATTTACCGCCACGCCGCGAATCGCATTGTTGCCCACGATGCGCGACGACATGGTGGTGAGGGGAATAAAAATCGTGTCATCCCGATCCATTGGCCCTTGACTGCCCTTGGATTCCATCACCCCAATCACCCGATAGACTTCCCCTTGGATGCGGATGTTTTGCTGCAAGCCCGTTTGGTCACCGAACAGTTTTTGCTGCACCCGTGGCCCCAACACCGCCACCTGTGCCGCCTGTGCCAGTTCCGTTTGGGTAAAATATCGCCCCTGGACGGGGTGGGTATTGCGGGCGGCGGGGTAGTTGAGGTCGGCTCCGTAAACGGTGGTGTTGGTATTGGTGCTGCCATAGACCACTTGGGCGGATCGTTGCAATGTGGCGGAAACGATCTGGGCAGAGGGTGCGCCGTTGGCGATCGCCTTCGCGTCTTCCCAGGTCAAACTACTGAGGCTGCCCATGCTGAGGAAGATGTTGCCGCTGCGGGCTGAACCGGGCATCACCTGCAACACATCCGTGCCCAAGGCTTGGATTTGTTGCCCGACATTTTTTTGGATGCCTTGACCGATGGAGGTAATCGACGTAACCGAGCCAATGCCAATCACCACCCCCAACATGGTCAACCCCGTGCGGAGTTTGTTGCGCCACAGGGCTTCGGTGGCCATGGTCACCACTTCGGCCAAATCAATGGCGGCAGGTGTGGGGGGTGTGGATGGCGGAGTGGGTGTCACGGGTTGTGGGGTTGCGTCGTGTACGAATGGATTCATCCTGACCTGCCAAATGGGGCATGGGCGACTCGCGTCTTTCGCCTCGTTCCTTTCGACTACGCTCAAGGTACGAGGCGAAAGCTACGAGTTCGCT
>CAZJZR010000979.1:0-1507 GCA_964550475.1 uncultured bacterium | reverse complement strand
ACAGCTTAGACACCATCGGCATTGACCTGTTGGATGGGGTGCTGCAACCGGGAGGCTCCTTCGCCGCCCATCCCCGCATCGATCCCGGTTGTGCCGCCACCAATCGCCCGCCGCGTCTGGTCAATTTTGCCGTCAAAGCCGGTTTATCCAGCACGGTGACGATTTACGAATTTGACCTTGATGGTCAACTGTTGCAGCAACAAAGTCGGGTAATTCCGGGGTTTGCCTTCCTACACGATTTTGTCATCACCCCCAACTACTACATCTTTTTCCAAAATCCGGTGCAATTTAATCCCCTGCCGTTTGTGCTGGGGTTACAGGGTGCGGGGCAGTGCATTCGCTTCCGTCCCGATCAGCCGACTCAGATGTTGCTGATTCCCCGCGACCCCAGCCAAGCCATGCGGGTATTGCCCACCGCTCCCTGCTTTGTCTTCCACCACGCCAACGCCTTCGAGCAAGATGACCAACTGGTGGTGGATTCAATTTGCTACGAGTATTTCCCCACCGTCCAACCCGACCAAGATTTCCGGGAAATTGACTTCAATACCATTCCCGCAGGCCAGTTGTGGCGGTTTACGGTTAATCTGACCGACGGCACGGTGACGCAACAGGTGATTGAACCCCGCTGCTGCGAATTCCCCTCAGTCCACCCCGCTAATGTGGGGCAGCCCTACCGTTACCTCTACATCGGCGCGGCGCACAATCCCACAGGTAACGCACCGCTGCAAGCCATTCTCAAACTGGATATGCAGACGGGCGATCGCCAACTGTGGAGTGAGGCTCCCCGTGGCTTCATGACCGAACCCCTGTTTGTGCCCCGTCCCGGTGGCACCGCAGAGGATGACGGTTGGGTGTTAGCCGTCACCTACGATGCCGCTCACCATCGCTCCGATGTGCTGATTTTGGACGCGCAGCAGGTGGAACGGGGGGCGATCGCCCGTCTGCATCTAAAACACCACATTCCCTATGGGCTACATGGCTGCTTTGTTCCCAATTTGGTTGCCCTGCCCCAGCCAACCTGAATCATCCGGATTTACTGCCCAGATTGCCGCTGGGTAGACCGCGATTGCAGTCGCGATTGGATTTGTTGGCGCAACTGTGCCCGTTGTTCCGGTGTCAGTACCCCTTCCATCTGTTGCCGAGTCGATTGCATAATCTCGCGAATCTTGGTTTTCTGTTCCGCTGTTAGGTTCAAACTGGTGACTGTCTCACGCAGCTTCTCCCGCTGTGCCCGCACCTGTTTCATCTGTTCCTGTTGTTGGGGGGTGAGTACGGCTTGAATCTGGCTGCGGGTGGATTGGCCAATCTGTTTCAGTTGAGCTTTCTGGGCTTCCGTGAGGTTGAGGCCAGAGAACATTCGTTGGGGGATTGGACCGGGGAGATCGGCAGGTTGGGCATGGACAATGACGGGAGTGGCGATCGCGGTTAGTGCCAACACTCCAGCCAAAATTGACGTGATTTTAAGTTTCATAGACCCTCTTTAAGATTTGGAACAATGGATTGAGAT
>CAZJZR010000978.1:0-1526 GCA_964550475.1 uncultured bacterium | reverse complement strand
GACGGCACCCTGAACGAAAATGCGGGGCCGTTTGAGGGTCAGGATCGGTTTGTGGCGCGGAAGAATGTGGTGGCGCGGCTGGAAGCCGATGGCGTGCTGGTGAAGGTGGAGGATTACAAACATACGGTGCCGTACAGCGATCGCGGCAAAGTCCCGATTGAACCGCTGCTGTCCACCCAATGGTTTGTCAAAATTCGCCCCATGGCAGACAGCACCTTGGAGTTTCTCGATCAGCAAAATTCGCCTGTTTTCGTGCCAGAACGTTGGACAAAGGTGTACCGCGATTGGCTGGTGAATCTGCGCGATTGGTGTATTTCTCGCCAACTGTGGTGGGGACACCAAATTCCCGCCTGGTATGCCGTCAGCGAAACCGGGGGCGCAATTACCGACGATACCCCCTTCTTCGTGGCCAAGTCTGCGGCTGAAGCCCGTCAGCAAGCCGAGGCCAAATTTGGGGCTGACGTACAACTGGAGCAAGACCCCGACGTATTAGACACTTGGTTCTCCTCTGGGTTGTGGCCGTTCTCCACCTTGGGTTGGCCAGAACAAACCGTCGATCTGGAACGCTACTATCCCAACACCACGCTCGTAACCGGATTTGACATTATCTTCTTCTGGGTGGCGCGGATGACGATGATGGCGGGGCATTTCACCGGACAAATGCCGTTCAAAACCGTCTACATCCATGGGTTAGTGCGGGATGAAAACAATAAAAAGATGTCCAAAACCGCTGGCAATGGCATCGATCCGCTGTTGCTGATTAACAAGTACGGCACCGATGCCCTGCGCTATACGCTAGTGAAGGAAGTGGCGGGGGCTGGACAGGACATTCGGTTGGAATACAACCGCAAAACCGACGAATCCCTCTCCGTGGAAGCGTCCCGCAACTTCGCCAACAAACTGTGGAATGCGTCCCGGTTTGTAATGATGAACTTGGGTGACACCACCTCTCCCCTTAGCCCCTACTCCCCACTCCCCACTCCCCACTCCCTGCAACTGAGCGATCGCTGGATCCTCTCTCGTTACTTCCGCACCGTCCAACAAACCCGCGACCATCTGGATAAGTACGGTCTCGGCGAAGCGGCTAAAGGGCTGTACGAATTCATTTGGGGCGACTTCTGCGACTGGTACATCGAACTGGTGAAGTCGCGCTTGCAAGGGGACAATGCCGACTCCAAACGCACCGCCCAACAAATCTTGCTCACCGTCTTAGAAGGCACCCTGCGCCTGCTACACCCATTCATGCCCCACGTCACCGAAGAAATTTGGCAAACGCTAGTCGGCAAGCAGGACGGTGCGGCCACCACCCACTCCCTCGCCCTCCAGTCCTACCCCACCCCCCAACTCGATCGCGTCGATGCGGCTTTGGAACAACAGTTTGAACTGCTGATTGGGGTGATTCGCACCATCCGCAACCTGCGGGCAGAGGCGGAAATCAAACCTGCGGTCAAGTGCGCCATTTTGCTGCAATCGGATAATCCCCAAGAGTTGCAATTGCTCAACCAAGGCCAAGCCTACATCCAAGA
>CAZJZR010000977.1:0-1531 GCA_964550475.1 uncultured bacterium | reverse complement strand
AATGCCCGACTCAAACTTTCGTCTAGGGGCAGTTCCAGCGCAATACCGGGTTGAATGGGGCAGCAGTGGGTCAGATGGGCTTGGAAGTCGGCGACCAAGCCTAAAATGCGAGATTCCAGGGGAATTTCATCTCCGGCGAGGCCAGTGGGTTGACCGGAGCCATTCCACCATTCGGTTTGGTGGGTGATGATGGTGGCGATCGCCCGAATCTGCGGCATAGCTTGCAACACCTGATTGCCCAGCAACAGCGGATAGTTTGGTCGAGGAGTGGGGTTGTCGGTGTCGGTGGCGTAACGGTTGCCTGCACCGGGTTGCAGATCGGTTTGGCTGCGTTGCAATGGCGAGAGGCGATGCAGCAATCCGGCTAAGCGTAGCCGATGCAATTGCCACGCGGGTAGATCTAACAATTGCCCCATCGCCTCTGCCAACGCCGACACCTCCGCCGCCGCCATCGGATTTTCGGGATCGGTTTGGTCAATTAACTGGGCGAGCCGCAAAAAGGCTTGCAGTTCATTGGAAACCAGATTGTCGTCTAGGGCATTGGTAGCCGGAATTGCCCTAAACCGATTGGGGCTGAGGGATGGAGAGGGCAGTTGTTGATGGCTGGATTGGAGATAGTCCACTACCTGACTGACCACATGGGTCAGGTCGTCAGGGGTAGCGGTGGGGGCAGCGGCAGTAATGTCGGCCACTTGGGTTAACAGGGTCTGTTGCAAAGTGGGGTTGTAGGTGCCAATGTGGGCGATCGCCAACTCCAACGCTTCATGCACCAACGCTGGTTCAAACGTCCACAGGCCATAGAATTTGCGTTCCCAGTCCTCTTTGGGTTGGTTGCCCACCCCATAATCCGTCACCGACAACTCCTGACACAACACCATGGCCGCATAGGTGGGAGCCAGAATGATCAAATGCCACTCCTGTCCCACCGGATCACCAGGTTGCAAGCTCACCAACGCCACATTATCCCGCTGACTGGTGGGGTGTTCGGCAAAGCCAGAATCATCCGCCGCCATGATCACCACTTGCCGAGACTTGGCTGCCAGATCGTTGTAGCGATCGGCCTCTTGCAGATACCACTTGCCCCGCTGAAATGCCGCTACCATCAACGGTTCACTGGCACAGTCTAGGATGTGATCCTCTAAGGCATGGCACAGAGCCACCAGGGTGTTTTTGTAATACACGCCAAAATTCAGCAACCGTTTGCCCACCTGTCCGGGACGATGGGCAAAGGCCAGTTTTTGCAGGATGGAACCGTCGAGCATACAGGGTGATGGGAGTAGGGGAGCAGAGAGATGAGAGATGAGAGGTTAAGCGCAGAATTATTCGGATTCGCTGGGACGGGGTCGCCAACCTGGGCGGACGGTTTGGCGGGTGCGGGCAATCACGAGGGAGTCGTCGGGTACGTCTTTGGTGACGACGGAACCAGCCGCCACGGTGACATCACTACCCAAGGTAACGGGGGCGACAAGCACACTGTTGGAACCCGTTTTGCTGCGATCGCCAATTTCCGTCCGATGCTTCTTCACCCCAT
>CAZJZR010000976.1:0-1547 GCA_964550475.1 uncultured bacterium | reverse complement strand
TGGGGCTGGTGGGGGAGATGGGGTAGGTGGTGGTGGGGTGGTGGGAGTAGATGGGATGGCGACTGAGGGGGTAGGTGAGGCGGTGGGAATGGGAGTGGGTAAGGTTGTGGGGATGGGAGTGGAGGAGTGAGAGGGGCTAGGGGCATGGGTGATCGGGGGGGCGGTGTAGCCAGCGATCGCGGACGGCAATAGCCCCAACAAAATCACCTCTAACCACAGACGAGGTTGGGTGGTGTTCTTGACTTGAACTTCGCAGGCACGCAGGTGTTGCTGGGCGGCGAGGATCAACCCCACATCCCAAATTTGGACGAACTCACACAGTTGTTTCCAGGTGTCGGCGGTGACGGTGACCAAATCGCCGCGTGTGGGGGCGGTTTTGGCAATCAATAAATCTCGGTAGAAACTGGCGAGGCTTTGCAACACAATCAACGGTTCCCGTCCCCGATCCATCAGGTGGCGGGCGCGATCCAACACCGTTTCGGGATGGTCTTGGGCGATCGCCTGCACCAGTGCCAGCAAATCCCGCTCCGGCACCGCTCCCACCAAATCCCACACCTTCTCCACCGTCACGCCATCGGCTAACAGGCTGAGTTGGTCGAGCAAACTTTCGGCATCGCGCAAGCCACCCTGGGCGATTTGCGCCACGAGGGTAATCGCTTCATCGGTAATTTTGATTGTTTCTTTGTCGGCGATCGCCCGTAGGTGTCCCACCATCGCCTCTAGGGGAATGCGGCGGAAGTCGAACCGTTGGCAGCGGGAAATAATCGTCGGCAGCACCCGTTGCGGGTCGGTGGTGGCGAGGACAAACACGACCCGATCGGGCGGTTCTTCTAAGGTTTTCAGCAACGCATTGAAGGCGGCGGTGCTGAGCATGTGGCATTCGTCAATGGCGTAGACCTTGTAGCGGCACTGCACCGGGGCAAACTGCGATTTTTCAATCAGTTCCCGAATGTTGTCCACACCCGTATTGCTGGCCGCGTCAATTTCGATTACGTCGAGGGCGGAACCGAGGGCGATCGCGCGACAAACATCACAGGTGCCACAGGGGGAGGCTGTGGGTGCAGTCACACTAATGCAGTTGAGCGACTTCGCTAAAATCCGCGCACTGGACGTTTTACCCGTCCCCCGTGGCCCACAAAACAAGTAAGCAGGCGCGATCCGTTGCTGCTCGATCGCATGGGTCAGCGTGGTTGCGATCGCCTCCTGCCCCACCAAATCAGCAAAGATTTGGGGACGATACTTGTGGTGCAGCGGTTCGTAGGTCATGGACAAGCACAAATTTCCTTTTCTACGTTACGCCATCTCGTAGATTCGGCGTTGCTGAATTTAGGGATGAGTTAAGAGTTGGATGAATTGCAACTTCGTTGCAATTCATCCTGCTATTCAGCAACACCGTAGATTCAATCTACCGAACCGGAACATATCCCCCCGCCTTGCCATAACTTAAGATTGGGTTAAGCCTACACTAAACCTTGATGCCAACCCTGCCAAGTTGTGGTAATGACCTCTATACTGTAGGGTACTAAAGTTTGCGATCGCTGGGTTCG
>CAZJZR010000975.1:0-1555 GCA_964550475.1 uncultured bacterium | reverse complement strand
ACGGGAATTTTGGCTTTTCCGGTGTCTTGGATTTGGGCTTGCAGCACCGTGCGGAGGCGATGTTGTTCTTCAATGTTGGCGGCTTGTTGCGGTTGCAAGTCCACCATCACCATCTTCACCGACTCCACTGGCTCCATGTCTTCGATGATCAACTGCACCTGATCATCGCGCCGATCTACCTTTGCCCAAATCATCACCCGACTGTCTGGCACTAGATAATCCTTCAGCGGTTCGTAGCTCTTGGGAAAAATCACCGCCTCCGCCCGTCCGGTTAGGTCTTCAATTTGCAACACCGCCATGCGATCGCCTTTCTTCGTTGTCACGGGTTTGATGCTGCTGATCATGGCGATCGCGCTAATCGAAGCCGACTCGCCACAGTCGCCCAACTCGCTCAGGTTAATTGGAGCCAACAGCCGCGCCGACTCCTGCACCGCCTTCAGCGGATGATCGGAAATGTAGAAGCCCAGCAACTCCTTCTCCATCCGCAGCTTTTCCTGTTGTGGCAAGTCCGCCACCGGGGGAGCCTTGGGAGCGGCTTCATAACCATTACTACTGGCGGTGCCAGAACCATCGCCCCCCCCCAACAAATCCAGCAAATTGCCTTGGCCGCTGGCTTTCTCCTTGGCGCGGCTCTGCGCCCAATCCATAATCAACCCCAAATCTTGGAGCAGTTGATTGCGGTTGGATTCTAGTTGATCAAAGGCACCGCAATAGATCAATGCTTCCAGGGCGCGGCGGTTGAGGGCACGGGCATCCACACGGGTACACAAATCCGCCAACGACTTAAACGACCCTTCGGTATCCCGCGAAGCCAAAATACTGTCGATCGCGCCACTGCCCAAATTCCGCACGGCTGAAAGACCGAACAAAATCGTCTGATCTTGGGTGGTGAAGTTAACGCTAGAACGATTGATGTCGGGCGGCTCCACCCGAATTCCCATGGTCAAACAGGTGCTAATGTACTTTTGAACCTTGTCCTGGTCGCCACTGTTGGCGGTCAACAGAGCCGCCATGTACTCCACCGGATAGTTGGCCTTCAGGTAGGCGGTTTGGTAGGTGACATAGCCGTAGGCGGTGGAGTGGGACTTGTTAAAGCAGTTAGAGGCGATCGCCCCATTGGCCAACAAAAAGTTGTGATCCTGCGCGAGGCCAATGTCATAGACCGCTTGCACGCCCAGCGATCGCCGTCCAATGATTTTCACCATGGCTCCCCCCCGTTGTGTGGCTTCCAGTGACCAGTTAACCAGCATGAGCTTACTGTAACACTGGTTGCGGTGGCAAGCTTACCCCTAGTGTGATCTCAGCTAAAAATTTGCTGGCCGTCACTGCCGCTAGCGTTTAATCTGAACAGGGTGGATGGGAATTAGCTGCCCTGAATCCATTGGTGGATCAGCTTGAACGGATGGTGGTTTTGCCAAAGGTCATGAACACTAGGGTGGTGCCCGCCGGACCGCGATAGGCTCCCTCAGCGTGGCAGAGACAGCAGGCGAGGGCAGTCAATTCCCAGGCTTCCTGTTCCGAACAGTGCAGTTTGCGAGTGGTCAGCCGTTCCACA
>CAZJZR010000974.1:0-1561 GCA_964550475.1 uncultured bacterium | reverse complement strand
GGGAACAGGCGATTCGGATTAATCCCAGCGATCCCTATGCCTACAATAACCGGGGGCTAGCCCGACGGGACAGCGGGGATCGCCAAGGCGCGATCGCGGACTTGACCAAAGCCGCAGAGTTGTTCTCCAGCCAAGGCAACGTGGCCAGCCACCGCCAAACCCTGGAACAACTCAACGCCCTCCGGTAAAGTTGAGGTTCACAGTACGGCAAAGGGTGGGCAATGCCCACCCTTTGCCGTATCTACGCTGGTATTAGCCACTAACCCACCCACGGTCACGGTATCGTCCAATCCTGCGTAACCAGCCTCCCAGGTATACGTTGGCAAACTCCTGCCTTGCCCCTACTGTCAACCAAGCAAAAACCTTTTATAATGACCGTAATAATATAATCCGATTGAATCTCGCTCCTACTGCAATCAGTTAATTCCCATTTCACCAGTTCAACGATTTCCAAATACCCAAATAGCTTAGGCTACTGGTTAGAATACCTGCACACAGAGTGCAGTGTTAAACTGGGTTAGGATTACTAGATTGCCGCGACTCTATTTTGGGGATCACCAAATTTCTTTGGGATCATCAGGATTGAATCTCACCCATAGGCGCGATTATCCGAACATTCTTTTCAATTTGGGATATTTGGGATGTCAACGGTTACAATTTGAGACGTTTCACAAAAAAACCTGAGGTTATCTTCATTTACTAACTGCTTACCCCCAGAGCCATCAGCCGCCTGTTGTCCAAACTAATAGGCAGTGGGGCAAAATCTTACTTAAGATTAAAATTTACTCGAACCCCCAAATATCCTGGATCTGTTGAAATCGCTGGTAATTCATAACTATAGCGTTTACTATTTCGGAGTATTTCTTCTCCGAACCTGTTCAGCACAGGTGACTTTAAGCGACTAGGTTGTTACTCTAGGGTTTACTCTGGTTTAGGGTTTATCTTGGGAGTGAAAATTAGGAGCATGGTGGGCAACGTCGAGACCGACACCGTTCAGGTGACTGTTAGGTGACTGGCTAACTAAACGTCTGGTCTTCTCTCAGTTTCCCCTTATGTTTTCTATGTTTTCCCAACCCTGATCTGCAAGTGCGTGTGCATGGAGCCAAATTACCGTCGATGCGTCAGTTGCCGTAAGGTAGCGCGGAAAGATTATTTCTGGCGTGTTGTCAGGGTGTATCCATCTCACACAGTACAATTGGATCACGGCATAGGGCGGTCTGCTTACTTATGTCCGCAACGGGACTGTTTGCAGGCAGCTCAACGAAAAAATCGCTTGGGGCGATCGCTCAAAGTAGCAATTCCCCCGGAAACGTATCAACTGTTAGACGCACGATTGTTGATTATGGAGGCGCGAAACCAACCGACTCTGGATTAAAGGTATGTAGATTAGCGCAAGTTGGCGTGATCTATTTGGAGTGTCTTCATCTCCCCTCAATACCGATTAGCCCCAGTTAACGATCAATAAACGGTGGTAAACAGAGCACGGTGGTCCATCAAAAAACAGACACAGGTTCGTCAGACCCGATCATCAGACGGAGTTGTAAATAGCCAGGAGAGCTTT
>CAZJZR010000973.1:0-1565 GCA_964550475.1 uncultured bacterium | reverse complement strand
GTATCGCCCATCAAGTCGGGATCCGTGGGGTGACTGTTGAAGGGGTCATCGGCGACGACATCAATTTCTGGCAACAGGTCAGCCAACGCGCGGATGGTGGTGGACTTTCCGGTGCCGCGATCGCCCATGATCATCACCCCACCAATTTTGGGGTCAATCACATTCAGCATCAGAGCCAGTTTCATCTCCTCCTGGCCCACGATCGCAGTAAAGGGAAACACCACCCGCCGACGGGTAGCAGAGGAAACAGTGGGGGTTAGGGTAGAAGATTGGCTGGACATTCCGGCAGGGTAAGCTGTGTAAAGGTTGATTAAACACTGTTTCCCATTCTAAACCCTAGCTGTGTCTAGGCACGCACACACTTTTTTCGCTAACACCCGCACATGGGGTTCTTCTAAAAAGGTGGCATGGTCACCCGGTGTCAGTTCCAACCGCAGATCGCCAGTGAGAAACTTGCCCCACCCGGCTGTGGGAAAGCAGAGGGGATCATGCGCCACTGCCGTATTGGGAAACTTGACGGCACTGCTGACAAAATCACCCGCCACAATCACCGTCGTTTTCCCAGTGTAAGGGCGGAGTGGATAGGACTGAATCGCCAGATTCAAGCTGCTCCACAACTTTGCCCGCTCTGCTTGTTCCAGTTGTCGTTGCGCTAGGCGGTGGGGATCTGGATCCGGTTGGTGAGTCCTAGCGGTATCGGCGATCGCGGCCACCGCCGCCAACCGCCACCGCAGCGGCACCATCGGCAACACCGCCAACACCCCACGTAAGCGGCGTTTCACCCCCTGATAGATCCGTCTAGCTCCTTGCCGGAAGGTCTGGGGAATCTGGTGATAGGTCAAGCGGCACAGGTTCACCATGAAGCGACGGTACTGCTGGTACACCGGGTCAGAGGGCACAATATCAATTAAGACCAGATGTTCCACCGTTTCGCCTTGGGTGTGTAGTTGGTGCGCCATTTCTAAGGCGACTAAGGCTCCAAAGCAATACCCAGAGAGCAGGTAGGGGCCGTGGGGCTGGATGCTGCGAATTTCCTCCACATAACAACTGGCTAGGGCTTGGATATAGGTTTCCGGTTGTTGCGGCAGAATGCCGCCGGGGAGAATGTACATTGGCCGTTGCAGACTGACATACTCCACGAGTGAACGTTTATAACCAACAAAAAATAGAGGCGTGGGCAACCCAGTGGTCGCGGTGGGACGGCGATCGCTGGCATCGGTAACGAGCGGATGTACGGTCGCATTCGCCGTCAGGTTGAGGACTAGCTGGCGTGCTCCCACCCGGGCATCGGGCCAGTTGGCAAGGCTAACCACTAACCCCCGCAGATCATCCGGATGCAGTTGGGGGATAGGGGGGCGATCAGAGGAATGGGCAAGCGGTGCAGGGGTAGGTGAGTGGGTGGATGGAGCGATCGCCCCATCCCAGGCTTTGAGCATCTCCGCGATCGTGCTGAGATTAACCAGGGCAGAGAGGGGCAGGGTGCATCCGAGGGTGGTTTCAATTTCATGCACTAAGCGGAGGGCGAGGAGGGAATTACCACCGAGGGCAAAGAAATTGTCATGGAT
>CAZJZR010000972.1:0-1569 GCA_964550475.1 uncultured bacterium | reverse complement strand
TTGTGGTAATGACCTCTATACTGTAGGGTACTAAAGTTTGCGATCGCTGGGTTCGGGGAAGGAATGAGTGCTTTTCCAGAGGGAGTTCGATCAAACCGCATTCAATCTGAACGCCAGCTTAAACGTCTGCAACAGGACGTTTTACGCATGGGGGCGTTGGTTGAAAGTTCATGTTGGATGGCACGTCAAGCTCTGTTTGAGCGGAACTTAGGCGTGGTGGATCAAATTGCTCAACAAGACAAAAAAATCGACCAGTTCTATCGGCAAATTGAAATGGACTGTGTGAGCATCATGTCCATTTTTCCCCCAGCGACCCAAGATATGCGGTTGCTGAGTGCAATTATGCAGCTTGTGCGCGATTTGGAGCGGATTGGGGACTACGCTAAGGATTTGGGCGAGATTGCCGTGAAGCTGTTTCCCTATCCGACCCACAGTTGCATGGGACAGATTCAAGTCATGCTCGATCGCTGCCGCTCTATGTTGGCCATGAGTTTAGCGGCTCTGTCGGACTTGGATGCAGAATCGGGGCTGCAAATTAAAGTGAAAGATGATGCGGTCGATTCCGACTACGACACGCTGTACAACCTGTTGGCGCATCAATCCAATATTGAAGGGGTGGTAGAACCGATTGTGCTGATGGTGTTGATCATTCGCCACTTAGAACGGATTGCCGATCACGCCACCAATATTGGTGGACGGGTGGCTTACATTGTCACGGGGCAACGCTGATCCCCCAATTCCGCACGGTGATTTCTGGGCTGATTGATCTTTCACTGGGTTAACACACACCATTGGCTAAACAACGACTGGATACTTTGCTGGTTGAGCGGCAACTGTGCGATTCTCGCCAACAAGCCCAACGACTGATTCGGGCGGGGGAGGTCCGGGTGAATCAGCAGGTGGTGGATAAACCAGGGACAGAAATTGATCTGGCGGCTGAAATTGAGGTCAAGGCGCGATCGCCCTACGTCTCCAGAGGGGGCGAAAAGTTAGCCAAGGCGATCGCCCAGTTTGGCATTGCGGTCACTGGACGGGTGTGCTTGGATGCGGGCATTTCCACGGGTGGTTTTACCGATTGCTTGTTGCAGTCCGGAGCGGTGCAGGTTTATGGGATTGACGTAGGCTATGGTCAAGTGGACTGGAAACTGCGCCAAGATCCGCGCCTGATCCTGCGGGAACGCACTAATATTCGCTACCTCACCCCAGCCAGTCTGTACGGTGGCGATCCGGTTGCGGATCGCAATGCCAATCGTGCTGATGATCCGGATATCAATGGCGATGTTAATGGCGATGTCAATGGTGATGCTAGCTTCATCCAACCCCAACCCGATTTGGGTGTGGCCGATGTTTCCTTTATTTCTCTAACCAAAATTTTGTTGCCACTGTGGGAGTTGCTGCGATCGCCCCGCGAAGTGGTGCTTCTCGTCAAACCCCAGTTTGAAGTGGGGCGCGGCAAAGTGGGCAAAAAAGGGGTGGTGCGGGACACGCGGGATCAGGCCGAGGCGATCTTAAACGTCCTGCAAGCCGCTCTGGAGTTGGGTTGGCAGTACCATGGCCTTACGTGGTCAC
>CAZJZR010000971.1:0-1578 GCA_964550475.1 uncultured bacterium | reverse complement strand
CAAATCAAAATGAATGCCGATGGCAGCAACGGCAAATTTGTCTTCCTCAAGTAAGCTACGGGTTCAACTGTTGATTTTTCCTGGGTCTCAAGCAATTTTTGGGCAAGATTTGATCCTGATGATTCAGGGCAATTTCCGGGAAACCCCCAAAAACCGTCGGGTCAGTGCCCCCGTTTGCGTTCAGCCAAGCCAAAGCTTGTAAAAATGAACTGATACTGTGATCAGCCGATATAGTGATGAATGGTGAATACGTGAAACGTGGTTGATTGAGCGATATCTATGTCTGAAGGCAAGTCTGAAGGAAAGTCTGAAGCTCCAGGTACGACAGACGCGGAGTTGAAGGAAGTGCTGCGATCGCTGCGTCAGAAGCAAGGCACTTGGGTGGAATGGGGGCAGTCCTGCCAGTTGTTGCAAAAAGCAGGGTACAATTCCCAAGCGATTTTTGAAGAAACCGGGTTTGAACCCGTCCACCAAAATCAACTCATCGTGGCGGCTCAGGTTTACACCAGCATGGTCAGCGGTGGAGCCGATGCGGATGTGCTCAACCATTTTCAGCAGCGCGGCAGTGATATCTTGTACGAATTTCGCATCCTAACCCAAGTGGATCGAATTGCAGCAGCGGCCTTGGTAATTGCCAAGAAGTTAGATACAGATGATGCCCACGAATTGGCACGGGCAACTAAGGATTTTTCGCGGCTGAGTGTTTGCCCAGACGGGTTTACCAACAATCCGGGCGATGCGGTGGCGTACTATTGCTGGAAGTCAGCGCGGCAACAGTCGGATATGCAATCGCGATCGCGCCTGATTGCTAAGGGGTTGAAGTTTGCCTATAGCGAGGATGCTCGCCAGCAAATTGAACGGTTATTAGTGGACTTTAGTGTGGTGCCCCAACGTCCGGCTCCCACCTTGCCCGTCTATCGGTTGGAGTCGGCGCAGGATCTGTCGCGGGTGTTACCTGTGGTGGGGCAGTTGCCGTTAGCGGCAGATGAATTGCGCGCCGTACCCTTAGTAGACGAGGTGGGACCTTTCCGGATGGTGCAATTTTCTGGCACCGGGGCATGGGTAGCGGTGCCCGGTTGGCAGGTGATTTTGGCAGCAGAAGATCCCGTGACGGTGATGTGTCAAACCACTGATTTGCCCACCGCCGGAGCGAAAACGCTGGCTGGTCAGGTGGAGGAGGTGTTAGTGGTGATCGACCGCGCCCAACGGGATTGGGATGCGGGGGCGTACTTCGCGATCGCCCATGACGGACAACTGGCGTTCCAATGGTTTGAAACCGCACCCGATTGTCCGTTGTTGGGACGATTACTGTTGGTGATTCGTCCCAAACGGATTTTGGATGAAGACCTGACCAAAGATAGCTGGCAAATTGATGAATAGGGCGATCGCCAATCCAAACCGGAGAATCGCCCCAACCTTCGGCGGCTTAAGGGGCAGCCATTCCCCAATGATCAAGTCACCCAATGATTGAGAGACGAGAGTTGTTATCCCCGCATTACCCCCCTTAATCCCCCCTTAGAAAGGCTTGTCGTTACCAACATTTTTAAAACGCTGATGCCGCAAGACTTACCCTCACCC
>CAZJZR010000970.1:0-1582 GCA_964550475.1 uncultured bacterium | reverse complement strand
TCCCAGAGGCCAACCAATCGGTGAAAAGTGGCAAATGGGAACGGGGCAAGTTTGTTGGCGTAGAAGTCTACAAGAAAACCCTGGGGATCGTGGGGCTGGGTAAAATTGGCTCCCATGTGGCCACCATTGCCAAGGCGATGGGGATGAAGTTGTTGGCCTATGATCCGTTTATTTCCAGTGAACGGGCAGAACAGTTGGGCTGTCGATTGGTGGAACTGGATCTGCTGATTCGGGAAGCGGATTACATCACCCTGCACATGCCCAAAACGCCGGAAACTACGCATTTGATTAATGCGGAGGCGATCGCCAAAATGAAACCGGGTGTGCGGATCGTCAACTGCGCCCGGGGCGGCATTGTCGATGAAGTCGCCCTGGCTGAAGCCTTGCAATCGGGCAAAATCGCTGGAGCCGCTCTGGACGTATTCGAGAAGGAACCGGTTGATCCCAACTCACCCCTGCTCAGCTTGGGCAAAAACGTCGTCCTCACCCCCCACTTGGGAGCCTCCACCACCGAAGCCCAGGTGAACGTCTCCATCGACGTGGCGGAACAAATTCGTGACGTGCTGCTGGGTCTACCCGCCCGCTCCGCCGTCAACATTCCTGGCCTCTATCCCGACGTGATGGAAAAACTGCGGCCTTACCTGCGCTTGGCGGAAACCTTGGGCAACTTGGTGGCTCAGTTGGCCGGGGGACGGGTGGAACTGCTGAACGTCCATCTGCAAGGCGATTTGGCCAACAACGCCAGCCAACCGATTGTGATCGCCGCGTTGAAAGGCTTATTGGCGCAAGCCTTGCGGGAACGGGTCAACTATGTCAACGCTAGCCTGGAAGCCAAGGAGCGCGGCATTCGGGTAATTGAAACCCGCGATGCCTCCATCCGCGATTACTCCGGTTCCTTGCACCTGTCGGCCAAGGGCAGTTTGGGTGAACACTCGGTCACGGGTGCGCTGCTCGGTGACAACGAAATCTACATCACCAGCGTCGATGATTTCCCGATCAACGTGCCCCCCACCCATTACATGCTGTTCACCCGCCACCGGGATATGCCAGGGATTATTGGCAACATCGGCTCCCTGATGGGCAACTTCAACGTTAATATTGCCAGTATGCAGGTAGGTCGCAAAATTGTCCGGGGTGATGCGGTGATGGTGCTCAGCATCGACGATCCACTACCCGAAGGGTTGCTGGCAGAGATCACCAAAATTCCCGGAATTCGGGACGCTTATACCGTAACGTTGTAAAGAACGGTACGGCAAAACTCAGATCGGGCACCCTGCTCGACAGGGGGTTAACCACCGGGTCTCTGATGGCAAATCTGGGATTTCAATTTTGGTGAGAGATTTGTGGGTAAATAATCTACCTAGACACAAATCTGTCAGGGCGAACGGCAGTTCGCCCCTACGGTGTGATTGGGGATTTTATGTTCATACTTGTCCCTTAATCGCCAGAACCCCGGTTGCTGAAACCAATGCCCGATCTGCGATCGCTCGGTTTTTTTGGAACGCTTTTATCGTTCCTTTCGGCTACGCTCAAGGAACGATAAAAGCTTCGCTCAAGGAACGGTTCGGCTGAGCATAGCCGA
>CAZJZR010000969.1:0-1582 GCA_964550475.1 uncultured bacterium | reverse complement strand
CGCGAATGACTCCTTGCAACATCGTCGTCATGGTATCGGCGACGGTGGGGGATAGCACCGAGAGGTTGCTCTCCGGGGATTGGTTGAAGTCATAAATCACCCGGCAGGTTTTGGGTTGGCTAAAGTCGGTGCAGTCGCTGCTGTCAATGATCCGTTGGATGGCGTGGGGACGGTTAAACAGCCCTTGGTTAGCCAACACGCCAAATGCTCCGGTCATTTCCAGCAGGGTGACTTCGCTTTGTCCCAAGATCAATCCCGGCACTGGCTTGAGGTCAGACCGCACCCCCATTTTGCGTGCCAAGTTGATCACCTTGGGCAGTCCCACCTGCTGCCCAATTCGCAGGGCAACGGTGTTGTCCGATCGCGCTAAGGCGGTGTACATATCCTCGCTGCCACCGGACGCGCACCCAGCAAAAAACTGTCCCGACCAGTTCAAGGAGCCACAGGAGTAGGTGGTACTGGGGGAAATCCCCTCGCTGAGGGCGGCGGCGTAGGCGAAGATCTTGAAGGTAGACCCCGGTTGGCGGATGGCTTGGGTGACCCGGTTGTACTGGCTTTGTTCAAAGTCCACCCCCCCGACCAGGGCGCGGATTTGGCCGGTGCTGGCATCGACGGTGGCGATCGCCCCTTGGGAGAAGCCATGGGTTATCCCCCGGTCGCTCACCGCTTCCCGCAAATTCGCCTCTGCCTTGGCTTGCATCTCCAGATCCAAGCCCGTTTCCACAATGAAGTTGCCTTCTTTGGCTAATTGCGCCCCCAGCAATCGCTCCAGCTCGACAAAAATATGTTCGTAAAAGTACGGCGCAATCGTGCTTTGCAACTGTTCCCGCGCTTTGGGGTTGAGTTCAATCCGCGATCGCCGCGCCCGTTGTGCCTCCTCCTGACTGACCATCCCCATGGCTGCCATCCGGTTGATCACGCGATCGCGGTACTCCACCGCCGACTGGTAATCGCGAATCGGGTTAAACCGATTGGGGGCGGGCAAAATCCCCACGAGGGTGGCCGCTTCCGCCAGATTCAAATCCTTGGCTGATTTGCCAAAATAAAACTGCGCTGCATCCTCAAAACCGTAATTGCCCGTCCCCAAATACACCTGATTCAGGTAGGTGAGCATGAGGAAATCCTTGCTGTAGAAGGCTTCCAGCTTCAGAGCCACCACCATTTCCCGCAGTTTGCGCCCTGCCGTATCTTCCGTACCCACGTACTCGCGGAACAGGTTGCGGGCTAACTGTTGGGTCAGCGTACTCGCGCCTTCGCGGATGGTGCCGCCGCTAATGTTGGTGATCACTGCCCGCAGAATCCCCAAGGGGTCTACGCCCACATGCCAGTAGTAGCGCGTATCTTCCGATGCGACCACCGCCTTGGGCAGGTAGGGCGAAAAATCGGCCAAATTTTTCAATTCCCGATGGGTTTTGTTCAACGGCGGCACCAGTGGGGTTTGGCCATCCCGCGCATACACCACCACCGGCCCTTGGATCGCCACGGGCAAGGGATTGACGGAAAACTTACTCCACTCCACCACCAGCGATAGGGCGGTGAGGCCAACCAACGCGCTGAAGCCATACAGGCCATACCGCGCCAC
>CAZJZR010000968.1:0-1590 GCA_964550475.1 uncultured bacterium | reverse complement strand
AAGGCCAACGCCCGTACAAGGTTATCGGTTCAAACACAAAATCATTGAGAATCAGGGATTGTTTGTTACGCAGACAGCTTGTCCCTACAAAACCGACAGTTGGCGGAAATTCCTACGAATTCTGTTCACCGTATAAACGCTCCAACTCTTGTAACTGCTGCTCCATCACGCGCAGTAGTTGATTGATAGCAGGTAGAGCTTCCAATTGATTCGCGACAGTTTCACGATTGGCGCGACTGCGTTCTTGAATTTCATCCACTTTCCGTTGCAGTTGCTGGGCAATACCGAGCGCATCTCGCCCTAACTTATCCAGTTGCTGTTGTTCATAGAATTTTAGAGCCGCACCTCGCAAGACTTGGAGGGTTGCCTCTTCCCCATGGGTTCCCGGCATGACCCGTAATCGCAACAACAGGCGGGAACCTTGGTACACTCGCTCTACTTCAACTTGCTGTGGCTTATCAACGGTAGCGATCGCCAAATTTGCCATCGCTTTTAACTCATGAATTACCCCTTGAAATGTCTCAATGGATAATCCTTCCAATACCGATTGCAGGACTCCATTCTGACTCCAGAGAATCCGCCCCGATTGTTGCTTGCGCTCTAAATAGAGCCGTCCGATGCCACCCAAGAACACTCGTGCCAACAGCTCTTGCAAAAGCTGTTGCGGTTGCAGGGTTCCTAACACTTCAATCGGACTAGAAAGATGGCTAACTTGTAATTCTAAGTCGTTACCCTTAGGCGCAGAACTGACAATATTTGGGGATGGCGGAACTTCTGGCTCCAGAATGACTGTTTCCGCCGCTGGTGTTATTTCAACATTATGTGTATTGACCTGAATAATCGTCGGAGCCGTCATCAGAGGCGGAGGTGGGGGTTCCGGCGGAATACCAGATGCATCGATCGCCGCCAACGCACCTGCCATATCTGGCAAGGTAATCTCCTCTGTTCCATCCAAAATTAAAGTCGGGTGGACTTCCAAAGGCAATTTGGCAGATTTGGCAGCAGGTGCAGTTGGCTGATTAATTGGTTTTGTGGTGCTGGATGCTTGTGGTTGGGTGGGCAGGGGAGGCTGAGCCGCCAGAGGTTGGGTGGGAGTTGAAGGCGCAGCATCGCCTGACGTGGGTGAATGAGACGATGGCTTGGTGGCAGACTCAACGGCAGGCGAGTTAGAGCTAGCTTTAGTGGAACGAGCTTTGGATTGGCGATCGCCGCGACTGAGATACGACGACAACATCGACTGATGCAACTCAGAGGTAATCCGCCGAGTCACCAAGGTGCAATTCATATAAGTGAGGATGCGCCGCACATAGTCTGTTGCGGTTTGGTCATGGGGATTAACCATGCCCAAATTGAGACGGCTACCCTCAACCGACAAGGGCAAAATTTGGTGATATAAACAGACCTCAAACGGTAACAACCGATCAATGAGGTTAAACATTTGCTCAGTGTCAATCTGGCCAACCCCATCATTGGGTTGCCCGGAAGATTTTCCGGAGGAACTCCGATTGCCTGAATCAAGCTGATCGCCGAATAGGGACACCATAGTCTGTGACGTAAGCCAGGTATCTACTATCCTAAACTCTCTTTTAT
>CAZJZR010000967.1:0-1592 GCA_964550475.1 uncultured bacterium | reverse complement strand
TAGGATTAACAACATAAACCCTACCGGAAAAGTGGAGATTATTCTGTGGGCATTGTTGTTGAGCACGTCTCGAAGCAATTTGGCAGCTTCCAAGCAGTGCGGGATGTCAATTTGGAGGTGCAGACGGGATCCCTAGTGGCGTTGCTGGGGCCATCGGGGTCTGGTAAATCCACCTTGCTGCGGCTGATTGCAGGATTGGAACAACCGGATACCGGGCGAATTTTCCTCACCGGACGGGATGCCACCCATCAGGCTGTGCAGGATCGGCACATTGGGTTTGTGTTCCAGCATTACGCCCTGTTTAAGCACATGACCGTCCGCCAAAACATCGCCTTTGGACTGGAGATTCAAAAAACCAGCCGTGCCAAGGTAAAACGACGGGTGGAAGAATTGTTGGACTTAATCCAGTTGGGTGGCTTGGGCGATCGCTACCCCTCTCAACTTTCCGGTGGGCAGCGGCAACGGGTCGCCCTCGCCCGTGCCCTGGCTGTGGAACCGAAAGTTTTACTGCTAGATGAACCGTTCGGAGCATTGGATGCGAAAGTCCGGAAAGATCTGCGGGTTTGGTTGCGCCGCTTGCATGATGAAGTTCACGTCACCACCGTATTCGTCACCCACGACCAAGAGGAAGCGATGGAGGTGTCGGATGAAATTGTGGTGATGAACCAAGGCAAGGTGGAGCAGGTGGGCACCCCAGCCAACATTTACGACCATCCCGCCAGTGCCTTTGTGATGCAGTTTATTGGCCCGGTGAATGTGTTACCCAGCAGTTCCCGGATCTTTGAGGCCAACGGCATTGATGCCAGCCAACCGGAAGTGTTTCTGCGTCCCCATGATGTGATTGTGGAGTTGCAACCGGGGGAATCGGGGGTTCCGGCTTACGTGAATCGGGTGATCCATTTGGGTTGGGAAATTCAGGCGGAAATCACCCTAGAGGATGGTCAACTGGTGACGGCACACCTCAGCCGCGATCGCTTCGACCAATTGAACCTGCAACCCCAGCAGCGGGTTTACGTCAAACCCAAAGCCGCCAAAGCATTCCCGATTTACTACGAGATTTGAGCTTGGAAGTCGAAACATGGAACTGCCTTCGTTCCATGCTCTAAGCCCAGCCCCTCACCCAAATAGCTGAAACGGTCAGTGCTGCAACCGGATCAGCTCACTCTAGTATGCAACTCGTCTCCACAAACACATTACGAATTGGCGATCAACGGACTATCTCGATCAACCGACTATCCATTGTTCGCCAATTTTTTGTGCATTCCCTCGGTGGTGAATACGCGATCGCAGTTAGGGGGTGGTTTAAAAGTTGATTTTTCGTGCGCCCCACGTCGGAAAAATCAACCTTCTAGCCATCTTTTCAAACAGCCTCTTATAGCCGCTTGCGGTGGAGTGGGCATAGCCCACTCCACTCAACTCCTTAATCAGTAGGATCTTGCGCTACTTGGTCGCACCTCATAAATATGAAAACCGCTATAGTTAGCTAGTGAAATAACCAGGTGGTAAACGCATACTTGCGCCCAGACCGTACAGGTAAAGACTGATGGGGATGGGTGTAGTAGGACGGAAAGACGAGAATACTGCCTGTGCTG
>CAZJZR010000966.1:0-1600 GCA_964550475.1 uncultured bacterium | reverse complement strand
GGGCGACGTTAGGGGGTTAACTATACAGCCGATGACACAATGCCGTGTCCCTACGGCCATCACGGGTATTTTATTTTTCCGCAAGTTCCTTAGTGAGTAGTTTGTGTCTTAGTGGTTTCGTGGTTAATCTAACATTTCCCACCAAGGCACTAACCTGCATGATGCATGACAATTTACCAAAAAATCCCGAAAACCGTGGGGGCAATCCCCCTACGGCTTGGCGTGTAGGATGTCGTGAATAAACCAGGCTAGACCACTTTATGGTCTAATTTTGGGCATGACCACTGTGTCCCTCCCCAGGACGAATCCGGCAGGACTCAAGCGGGGGACGCGGCGCAACACATAACCGTCAACGATGGGACAGGATGGGGTATGGCTAAACCAGGGTGGGATGGGCGCACAGTGATAGGGGCGATCGCGGCTCTGTGGCTCACCGCCTGCCAATCCCCGTCTGCGACACAGGGCAGCGTCAATTCACCCGCGCCTGCTGCTAATTCTGGTGTAGGCAAAGTGGCGATCGGGGTTGCCCTCGCCCAAACCAGTAACTTGGCTCTGTTGGGGCAAGAATCGGTGAACGGAGCCAAATTAGCCGAACAATATTTCAACGCCCAAGGTGGCATCAACGGCACCCCGATCCAACTGATTTTCCAAGATGCAGGTGGCGATGAAGCTGGAGCGATCAACGCCTTCCAAACCCTGATTACTAGAGATCGCGTCGTCGGCATTGTTGGCCCTTCGTCGTCCCAGCAAGCCTTCAGTGCCGACCCGATCGCCGATCGCGCCCAAGTCCCAGTCATTGGCCCCACCAACACCGCCAAAGGCGTGCCAGAAATCGGCCCGTTCATTGCCCGTGTCGCCTCACCTGTCACCGTTTTAGCACCCAACTCCCTGCGCGTCGCCCTCACACTGAACCCCAACATCAAACGAGTCGCCGTCTTCTACGCCCAAAATGATGCCTTCAGCCAATCGGAAACCGAAATTTTCCAACAGGCGATTCGCGCCCAGCAGTTGGAAATTGTCACCATCCAAAAATTCCAAACCACCGACACCGACTTCCAAACCCAAGCCACGGCAGCAATTAACCTCAAACCTGACCTGATGGTGATTTCCGGCTTGGCTGCTGACAGTGGCAATCTAGTGCGGCAATTGCGAGAACTGGGTTACAACGGCTTGATTGTCGGCGGTAACGGCTTCAACACGCCCCACATTTTCCCCGTCTGCAAACGCCTGTGTGATGGGGTGTTGGTCGCCCAAGCCTACAGTCCCGATCACGCCAATCCGATTAACCAAGCCTTCCGCACCGCCTATCAACAGCAATACAAAAAAGATCCACCCCAGTTTAGTGCCCAGGGTTTTACGGCTGTGCAGGTGTTTGTCGAAGCCCTACGCCACATCGATCGCCGCCAAAAAGTAACACAAACAGCCTTACCAGAGTTGCGAATAGCTTTGAATCAGCAAATCTTAGTTGGCAACTATGACACGCCCTTGGGGAAAATCTCCTTTACCCCCGATGGCGAAGTGGTGCAATCGCAGTTTTATGTCGCGCAAATCAAAATGAATGCCGATGGCAGCAACGGCAAATTTGTCTTCCTCAAGTAAG
>CAZJZR010000965.1:0-1605 GCA_964550475.1 uncultured bacterium | reverse complement strand
TCCGCGAGGTGTAGGGGCAGGTTTAGCCGAGAAACTCTCGCTACGATTGTTAATTTGACGACAAAACCTGCCCCTACGCAGATCTATCGCTGTGGTTTAGATCTACCAAACGAACCGTTAACCTTTGGGAGGGGTATGACTAATGGGCGACGTTAGGGGGTTAACTATACAGCCGATGACACAATGCCGTGTCCCTACGGTTAGCGGCATGGGTACTTTATTGATTTGCAGATCCCTTAACCTTTTCACTTCCCCCTTTCCCTCTTAAAACACTTAAAACCCCGGTTTCTCCAAGAAACCGGGGTTTTGTCCATCACCACCCACTATTCACCAATCCCTCACTCCACCACAGGCCGATCGCCCCCTATCCCGTCGCATCCGCCAACATAGGCTGCCGATACCGTTGCAGCAACTCCGCCGCTGCTCGTTCGTGTTTTTCCACCAAACTCGCCGGAGCCAACACCTGGGCATTTTGCAGAAAGCGAGCCACCCAACGGCTGAACTCATCCTGCGATCGCCTCGGCAACTGCACAGAATAGGTCACATACGCCAACTTCTGCGTACTGGGGTCAATCGGCCCTTTGACAATTTTTTGGTGCAGGTGGCGGCGATCGCCCTCCAAAATAAACGGCACCACCGACCCAAAAAACCGCACCTTATACTCCTCAAACGCCAACCGTCCCTGGAGTTCCGCTGTTTGCGCTGCCGGATCGCCCAAATACAGCCCCCAACCGTTATCCAGCAGCTTATACACCAGTTGCAGCCGTTCCGATTGCGTCGCCAACCCCCGCCCCACCGGATCCAGCACTTGGCAATAATCATCAAAGCGATCGACCCGATTGATCACCAAATGCCCCGTCTGCTTATCTTCATAGGCGAGATACCAAGCAATGTCGTGATAGATCAATTGCAGCGGCCACAATTGCACAGAACCAACCGACACATCATTGTAAGGATTACGACTACGCCGCAACTCCAGCAGTTGGCCTTGGCTGATCGCCTGTTCCACCTTATCCAATTGATGGAACAGATTATGCCGATTTTTGCCCTTCTCGATCATTTCCACCGGATCGGTATACATGATCGGACGGTTGAGGTGATTGCGAACCGGGTAAAACAACTCATTGTGTGCGTCTAACTTGAGTCCGCGCAACCGTTTATCCAGCGTCTGGTAAACCGCCCGCACCTGCGGATCACCCTGGTATTCCGCCTGGGACGACAGCGCATTCAACGCAATCCGGAACTCCTCTAGGCTCATGGCTCCGGTGCCCAAGTAATAGCCCCAGCGGTACATCCGTCGCTCCAAAATGCCATAATGCCGCAACGTTTCCAAATCCTTGCGAATGGTAGCCGTAGCGGGATAATCCGCCGGGAACGGCAGATTTTGGGCAGCCGCCACCGCCTGAAGCTGCGTCTGCACATGGGTCAAGGCATCGTGATGGGGGGTGTCCTCACCCTTCGGCGCATCGTCAGCACAACCAACACCGGGATATCGCAGCAACGTGGAAATCAGCAACATAATCCGATCAAACGCCCGTTGATCGGCATAACGGTGGGGAGTCGGTTTCTTAGCCATTGCGTGGAGGGAGTGGGGGAGTTAGGGGA
>CAZJZR010000964.1:0-1606 GCA_964550475.1 uncultured bacterium | reverse complement strand
TGAGGCGGCGTAGTGGAACCTATTGCACTAAATTAGCCTTGTCATTCCACTACGCCTGCCAACCCAATCTACGATTGACTGACAAAAACATCACAACCTCAAAAGCAGCGTAGGGACACGGCATTGCCGTGTCCCTACAAATAGCGATAATGCCAAGACCTTTTACCGCTTCCAGGTTACCTTGGGCAGAATTTCGCCGTGGTTGACCCGATTTTGGTACTTGACTGCAAAATTCAGCAGCGAGTCTAACAGCGAGTCAGACAGGTAGTGGGGTTGCAGACCCAAATCCAGCAGTTTGGTGTTCTTGGCGTTGAAATAGTGTTCTTCCTTCTCAATCCGGGGATTGTCCAGATTGTTGATTTCCACATTCAAGCCCAAGGCATTCCCCGCCTTCTTCACCATCAACGCCAAATCGCCAACGCTGAACTGCTCGGTGAATTGGTTAAATACGCGGAATTCGCCTGAATCTGCCGGATTATTCACCGCCAATTCAATACAGCGCACGGTGTCGCGGATGTCGAGGAAGCCACGGGTTTGGCCACCCTTGCCGTATACCGTCAGCGGATGCCCGATCGCGGCTTGGATACAGAAGCGATTCAGAGCCGTACCGAACACACCGTCATAGTCCAAACGGTTGATCAGCATCTCATCCATGCCCGTTTCTTCCGTCAGCACCCCGTAGACCACGCCTTGGTTCAGGTCGGTGGCGCGGAGACCCCAGATCCGGCAAGCAAAATGAATGTTGTGGGAATCATGCACCTTACTCAAGTGGTACATGGAACCGGGCTGTTTGGGGTAGGGCAGGGTGTCTTTGCGGCCATTGTGCTCAATGGTGATGTAACCCTCTTCAATGTCAATGTTGGGGGTGCCATACTCGCCCATGGTGCCCAGCTTCACCAAATGGCAGTCGGGGAACTCATCCTTCATGGCATAGAGGATGTTCAATGTCCCAGAGACGTTATTCACCTGGGTCATGACTGCGTGTTCCCGGTCAATCATCGAGAACGGAGCCGATCGCTGTTCTCCAAAGTGGATAATTGCATCCGGTTGGAACTGGCGCAGGGATTTAATTAAAAAGTCGTAGTTGGTAATATCGCCCAAGAA
Source organism: uncultured bacterium (assembly GCA_964550475.1). GTDB lineage: Bacteria > Cyanobacteriota > Cyanobacteriia > CAIUCS01 > CAIUCS01 > CAIUCS01. Next base: position 502 of record CAZJZR010000964.1, on the reverse strand, counting down.
TAGGTCGATCGCCTTACCTGTGAGGTCTTTCCACCGTTGGATCCGTTGCTGGATCGGGGCGATAGGGGTGAGGGTGTCTACCCCCAGTTCCATATCCCAAAACCGCCGTACCAGACTATCCAGGATGCCAACTTCATGCCCTCGGCTGGACAAATATAGGGCAGTTGCCCAACCGCAGTAGCCATCACCACCAATAACTAGGACTTTCATCTTGTCAAACTTCGCGTGCCGTCATTCGCCCAATCTATCAGGTTTGGGGACGGGAATGTCTAGATTTTTGATTTTGTCTACTCGAAAGTTGCGCTGAATTTAAGCAAGGGTAAGGCTTTGGTTAAGCCATGATTAATTGGTGATGGGTAATGGGTGATGGTTTGATGTAAGGAATCTGGTGGAAATAAACCCATACCCCTAACTGTAGGGACACGGCAATGCCGTGTCCCTACACCGATCACGGGGATATTATTTTCCCGCAACTCCCTTACTTACACGTTAAAGCGGAACA
>CAZJZR010000963.1:0-1611 GCA_964550475.1 uncultured bacterium | reverse complement strand
ATCGAGAAGCTGGTGCAGGCGATCGCGGTGCGCCTGCACCCGTTGCAAAAACTCAATTTCAGACACATGCTCTCCCGACCGAACCTATTGGAACTGCGAACAATCTGACCAGTGTTGGTTGAGATAATCACGCACGTCTAGAAAATCGTTCCAGGGGACAAACGGTTTGTGCTGATCCTGGAGATACTGGGCGAGGCGATCGCGGGCAAACACGAGGGGAGCTGCCAAGGCCAAATTCAGGTCAGTTACCGAGTCGCCAATCGCCACGGCAAACTCAGGGGCATATTTCTGCATCACCTGCACCTTGTCCATAAAATCTGTATCGCCCATGAACTCACAACTGGGGCGCAAGTAGTCACCGCTGGCATCGATGTCAACGGCATGGATAGCATGGATGCGATCGCGCCATGGCTGCACCACCGCCTCCACCATCCCCCGCAAGCCACCCGACACCACCACAAAGGGAATTTGCCGCCGAGCTAACCAATCCAACAATTCCGCTAAACCAGGTCGGACGGGTTGCTGACGGGTAAATTCCACAATGTCGGGATAGCAGGCAGAGGGAATCGATTCCAACACCTGCTGTACCCCTTGCCGCAGGGTTAACCGACGGGCGTACATTTCTGGCAGTAACCGAGCCGATACCTCTGGCGCAAAGCGTTTCAACACGGCCACAAAGGTTTCCACGGCGGTAATGGTACCGTCAAAATCGCAGAGAATCGCTTGGGGAAGGGAGCTTGCGGCAGAAGGTGAAACTAACATGGCCAAGGGCGTACGGATGGGTGAAGTGATGAAAACTGACGTATTATAAGTACGATTGTACACGTTCACAAACGCGCATCACCCCACCGTCAGATGCGCCTTCTCCTGTTCCATCATGCCCGCTGGCCGCACCCACGATCGCATCACCCTTTGGAGCTTACCCCTTGTGGTTGGCCTCACGTTTGAGCGCACCCGCAGTAGTTTATTCACCTTAGTCGTGGCGGCGGGTTTTCTGTTTGGGGGGTTAATGCTCGGCCCCGATTTAGACATTCACTCCCGACCGTACAAACGCTGGGGGTGGTTCCGCTGGATTTGGTTGCCCTACCGCGCCAGTATCCGCCACCGTTCCGCCCTGTCGCACGCACCGATTACGGGTACGGTGCTGCGGGTACTTTACTTGGGTATGTGGCTGGGGTTGGCTGGGGTATTGGCGATCGCGATCGCCAACGACCTAACCCAAGGCTCTCTCACCTGGGATGGGTTGGTGCGCCTGCTCTCCAGTCTGATGCAGCAACATGCCCCCACTTGGCTGGCTCTGATGGTTGGCCTAGAACTGGGTGCCCTCAGTCACTACATGGCCGACTTCGGCATGTCCAGCTACAAACGAGTCAAGAAACAGGGGATGCAAGCCCTCTTACCCAAAGCCAAGAAGCAACGGAAGCGGCGTAAAAAAACTTCGTGAGTTCTGCGTGTCTTGATGGCTGCGTGGTGCAACGATCCGTCAGTGCCAAGCCTGACATCGGCATGATTCAAAACAATAGACCTCTTGCAAATTACGCTTCTACGCCGCCAAGCCTCCCCCTCATCCCCCTTTCTTGAATGCCCCTTGGGCTATACCCCTTCTCCCAA
>CAZJZR010000962.1:0-1612 GCA_964550475.1 uncultured bacterium | reverse complement strand
CAGGGAGGGCAGTTCGGCAGTGACTCCCAACTGTTGGTGCAGAATTTCGTCGGCGGCAAATCCGGTCAACCCTAATCCAGTGACATCAATGGTTAGACGGGTAGGGTCGAGGTGAACAAAGCCAGGGGTACGACCTGCTTGTTCCGGAGACAGGACACGCAGACCGGGCAGTTGAGCCAGTTGAGTCCGCAGGAAATACGCTAGGTCGAGGGTCTGTTGCATCAGCTTGTGGCCTGTCATAGCCATTTGCTGACGCGCCGCATCCAACGAAGCCAGCAACAGATAATTGGGGCTGGTGGACTGCACCAGTTGCAGAGCTTGGCGCAGGCGATCGCGGTTCAGCCGTTGCCCTTGCAGATGCAGCATGGCCGCCTGGGTCAGAGCCGACAGGGTTTTGTGAATCGACTGCACACTCAAATCGGCTCCACTCTGCAACGCCGTCGGGGGCAAATCGGGATGGAAGGCGAAATGGGCACCGTGGGCTTCGTCTACTAATAAGGGAATGTTGGCTTGATGGGTCAGGTGGGCGATCGCGGCCACATCACCCACCACGCCGTAATAGGTGGGCGACACCAACAACACCGCCTTGGCATCTGGATGCGCCGTTAACGCTGCTGCCACCGACTCCGGGCTGAGGCCATGCGCCAGTTCCAACTCTGGGTCATAGTCCGGTTGGACAAAAATCGGCATTGCCCCCGACAGAATCAACCCCGAAATCGCCGACTGATGCACATTGCGGGGCAGAATAATCTTGTCTCCATCGCCACAGGTGGCCAAAATCGCCGCCATCACTCCCGCTGTTGATCCATTGGCCAAAAAATAACTCTGTTCTGCCCCAAACGCTGCCGCCGCCAACGCCTGTGCCTGCTGAATCACCCCTTGGGGCGCGAACAAATTGTCCAGCTCCGGCAGTTCCGGTAAGTCAGCCCGCAGAGCCGCTGCCCCGATGCAGTGGAATAAAGCGGTGGATACTCCCTGTCCCCGACGATGCCCAGGGGTGTGGAAGGGAGCATAGTCTCGCTGGGCGCACTGCTGAAGCATCGTCAGCAGTGGAGTTGCAGATTGATCACACACTTCAAAATATCCCTACTCGCCATTGCCAAATCCCCCACACAAGCCCACCCGCGCAAAGAAAGCACCCAAGCGAAACCACCCAGAACCCGCAATAATCGCATGGCTAACGGGTAAATGTCCTAAAGGTGGGTCAACGGTGAGGATCAGACGTGGCACAGCCCATTGTCCATTCTCCAGCCAGCCTACTCGCTCGCCAAACCGTTGCCACGTCTGCCAGTCTGGGTTTTGGTTACCCCCCACCTCCTGCCATAACCCTCGCTGTACCTGGAAGCCGAACGCGCCCCCACTCGCCTGTGCCCACAGATGATCCAGCGTCATCAACATGGAGCAGGGAAATTGGCGAATATCTTCCACCCGCAACCCGCCCGCAGTAGTGCGACCTGCAATCCGCAAAATCAGGGCGGTTGTTTCTTGATCCGCCTCTTGCCACCGCTGCGCCATCAATAAATTTGCCAGATGGGTGTAATCCGTTGCTTCTTGCAAACGGGAATCGCGCAATGAGGCACGGAGCCACTGGTTATGCTGGGTCATAGAGCAA
>CAZJZR010000961.1:0-1616 GCA_964550475.1 uncultured bacterium | reverse complement strand
ATGGCGATGATTAGCGATCAATTGATCCGGGAAAGGGGTTGAATTGGGCGATCTGTAAAACAGAGTACCCGCTACTGATTTTTTTTGAGTAGAGTGGAAAATGAGACATTTAATCTTGAGCTGATAAGGTTGCTCTAACCCGTTGCTGTCATTCAACGCCATTCTTTACCTGAACCATGAATATCCCCTGGAAACGGTTGCTGTTGTATGTGGCTCTGATTACCCTTGGTGGGGGAGCCGGAGTTGTGGCGAGTCAGGCGTGGAACGCCAGAGGAGTACAGCACTCAACGATTCCAGCGGGTCTGCAACCGTTTTCCCAAGCCTCCGATCGCGAGACGGAGGTGATTGTGGGGGGCAAATTTGCCGCGCCTGCCCAAAGTGGTAATGCCAACTTTATTGCGGCGGCGGTGAATCGGGTGGGGCCATCGGTGGTGCGGATTGATGCGGCTCGTGAGATTTCCCAAAACTTGCCGGATGCGTTGCAAGATCCCTTCTTTCGGCGGTTTTTTGGGAATGCGGTGCCGCCACGGGGACGGGTGGAGCGGGGAACTGGGTCTGGGGTGATTTTTACCGCTGATGGCTATCTGGTCACCAATGCCCATGTGGTGTCGGGGGCGGATACGGTGAAGGTGACGTTGAAGGATGGCCGATCGCTGGATGGTAAAGTGCTGGGTGTCGATCCGGTGACGGATGTGGCGGCGGTGAAGATTGAGGCGACGGGATTGCCGACTCCTAAGTTGGGCAGTGCGGAAAAGCTGGTGGTGGGGCAATGGGCGATCGCGATCGGGAATCCCCTCGGTTTAGACAACACCGTGACCGCTGGGATCATTAGTGCCTTGGGGCGTTCCAGTTCCCAAGTGGGGATTCCTGACAAGCGAGTGCGGTTCATCCAAACCGACGCGGCGATTAATCCTGGCAATTCCGGTGGCCCCTTGCTGGACGATCGCGGCGAAGTGATTGGCATCAACACCGCCATCCGTGCCGATGCCCAAGGCTTGGGGTTTGCTATCCCAATTGAAACGGTGCAACGGGTTGCCAAACAACTGTTCACTAAGGGCAAAGTCCAGCATCCGTTCTTGGGGATTCAAATGGTGGATTTGACCCCAGAGTTGCGCCAGGAAATTAATGAGAATAATGAACTGGGTGTGACGGTGACCCAAACCGATGGGGTCTTGGTGGTGCGGGTTTTGCCAGACTCGCCCGCTGAAAAAGCCAAGTTACAACGGGGTGACATCATTTTGAAAATTAATGGTGCGCCGATTAATACTGCTAGCGATGTGCAGGCGAAGGTGGAAGCAACCACAATTGGTGCCACGTTGCAGATTGAAGTGAATCGCAATGGCAAGGTGCAAGTGTTGCCCGTGCAGCCTGCCAATTATCCGGTGGGCGATCGCGGCTAGGTTGGCCACCCTAGAAAACGATGTCATCTGTAGGGTGCGTTGAGCAACGCGAAACGCACCACCCACCATCAATCGCATCAAACGGGAACGCTTGATGCATAACCCAAATGGTGCGTTTCTCTTTGTTCAACACACCCTACGGGTAATTTGCCGTAGTGAGTATGTTGGGTTGTGCGTTGCTTGAGCCAACCGACGACTGTTAGGATCGATAACTGT
>CAZJZR010000960.1:0-1619 GCA_964550475.1 uncultured bacterium | reverse complement strand
GTTATAGCAGTGACAACCGTTATAACGGGGGCAAATTGCAGACGCACCGCTCAACCCAGCATGGCAAAAAAGCCATCCTCCAATTCATAGCCCAGCATTTGCGCCATCGACTTCAGCCGTGCCGTACCGTCCACCTCGTTTTGCCGCAACCAATCGGCGAGGACAAAAATCTTATGCATCATCATCAGTTCCAACGCCTCCGGGTTGAACTGAATCCCCTCACGTCGATTGAACTGGTGCGGCACCAGCATCGCCATGTAGCGGGCTAACTCCCCCTGCTTCCAATTCAACAAAAACGGAAACCAGGGATAGCGAGCATCCAACCGGACAAACCACAGCCGCACCTCTGGAATCTCTGACAACTCGCGGGGATCACTGGGGTCGCGGGGATAGTCGATCGCAAACTCCACCGTTTGTTCATGGCTAAGAATCGCGCCTTGTGCCAGCCAAGCCAAAATCAGATGCTCCGCTGGAGCCAAATCCAGTTGATGCAGGTGGTCAGCCGTGAGGGTAATGGTCGTCATGGTAAGTAATTGCAGGCGGAGGATAATAAAAACCAAAAATCAAGCAATGGAATTGCCAAAAACCCCAAACAGATCCGGACAAGCCAAGTTAAAGTGGTAGTGAGTTCGTTATAGGACTTTACACTGTCACTGGGTCAGTGTTCACATTCCTTTAGGGGAAAAGTGTTTTTAGGGGAAAAGTGTTACCGATGGTGTCCGCTTGTTCATGCCCTGATGGAACGTGAACGGTTAGGTCAACAACACAGTCACCAAACGGTATAACCAAACGGTATAAATGTAGACATTTAATCCATTGAGTGCCGAATTTAATCTTAGGGACAGAGGGACATCTACGCACACCTGAACGGGGAATTTTTAGATTGAATTGGGCAATTGGTTATGAGCGAAATTTAGATCTTGACTGGGTGCCAGATGCGTCAAAACTGTGACCCACCCACCATCAGCCCTCCAACTCACCCATTACCAATCACTCATTGCCAACCCCCCCTTACCACTAATTAACCACTAACTACTGATCACCCTTCGTCATTGCTTTAGGCGAACTTCTATGAAATCCGATGCAGCCACCAAACCGATCCGTTCCCTAGACGATGCGATCGAACGTTGTCAGACCTTAGGGATGCGGCTGAGTCGTCAACGACGGTTTATTTTAGAATTGCTGTGGCAAGCGCAGGAGCATCTTTCTGCCCGCGAAATTTACGATCGCCTCAACCAACAGGGCAAAGACATCGGCCACACCTCGGTTTATCAAAATCTGGAAGCCCTGTCCGAACAAGGGATCATTGAATGTGTGGAGCGATCGGATGGGCGGCTATACGGTAACTTCAGCGATTCCCATAGCCATGTCAATTGTTTAGATACGCAGCAAATTTTAGATGTGGAGGTAGAGTTGCCTCCCGATGTAATCCAATGGGTAGAGTCGCAGACGGGCGTGCGGATCACGGATTATCGGATTGATTTCTACGGCTACCGCAACCAAAGTGCGTAGGCGGCAGGTTCTACATAGATGTCATGTCCTGCCTAGGTATCACCTGCGTAGGTATCATCTGCGTTGATCCCGCTGCCAGTTCCGCCAGCCTCACTTTTCCAAGCGCA
>CAZJZR010000959.1:0-1650 GCA_964550475.1 uncultured bacterium | reverse complement strand
CCCAGACTACCCCCCTGTTCGCCCAGGCCATGCCGCCGTTGGTGCAGCGCGATCGCGACGAACTGATCCGCTTAACCCGCTATCTGCAAACCCTACCCTCCAGCGATCCCAGTCGCCGTCCCCCCTTATACGTCAACGGTTTTCAACGGCTGCAACTCAGTCCCTCCCTGCTCCGCAGCATTGAGTACCTGCTCGATCCCTACAGTCCCTCCCAACTCAATCTGCTACATACGTCCGAGGTCAACTCCGATCGCGTCAATCCGATTCCTGCCCTGTTAGAAGCCAAATACATCGTGATTGCGGATCCACTGTGGCAATACCCCGGCGATCCCCGCCAAGTGCCTGCGGTGGGGGAATGGGTAATGCCCCAGGAAACCCAGTTGTTGAATCGCGTGTTACAAGCCTTCCGAGAAAACTGGACTTTTGCCCAGGACTTCCAACCCCTGCCGGAAGTTTTCCACCTGGCTCGTAATACCACTGTGCGGATTTATCGCCGACGGCAACCCAGTACCCAAGCCGCCGCAGAAGCCATAGCGCGATTTTGACAACACCTTGCCCGTCCGGTTGATGGCGTTTCTTCCGTAAGGTTATCCCCACTTATTACGGGAGAAACGCCATCAATTCCGTGTAGAGTTGCTGCGGCAACTGTTCCGGCAACCAATGCCCTCCCGGCATTGCTTTGCCTTGCACATTGACCGCCCGTTCCCGCCAAGTAGCCAGCACGTCATATAAACGCTCCATCACACCAGTCGCGCCCCACAAGGCCAACAGCGGACATTGCACCTTTTTATCCATATCCGCCTCATCGTGCTCTAAGTCAATCGTGGCAGCAGCGCGGTAATCTTCGCACATCGCATGGAGCGTGGCGGGATCATCAAACGATCGCACATATTCGGCAAATAAGTCTTCGCTGATCACATCAGGCACCATGCCCCGAAATAACCAATTCCGCAAAAACACATCCCCTTTACCGGCCAGTAACGTTTCTGGAACCGGAGCGGGTTGGATCAGAAAAAACCAATGGAAATAGAGTGAGGCAAATTCTTTGGTGACCTCTTGGTACATCTTGTAGGTCGGGGCAATGTCCAGCACCACCAATTTCAGCACCGTTTCAGGATAGTCCAACGCCATCCGATGGGCGACCCGCCCGCCGCGATCGTGCCCGACCACCGCAAAGCGATCGAACCCAAGCTGTCGCATTACCTCCACCTGATCCTGCGCCATCGATCGCTTGGAATAGCCCGCATGATTTTGGCCAGATGGTGGCTTACTGCTACCACCATACCCCCGTAGATCCGTCGCCACGACAGTGAAATGTTGGGATAACAACGGCGCAAGCAGGTGCCATTCCAGATGGCTTTGTGGCCAACCGTGCAATAACAATAACGGTGGCCCGTTGCCGCCCATCACCCCGTTAATCAGGGCAGCGTTGGTATTGATTTGGATCGGCTTAAAGTTAGGGAAGCGTTTCAAGGTGGAGCCAAACGATGGGGTCTGAGGGGATGGCTTGGTTTGGCCAACCGCAATGGTTGCAGATGTGGTCAGTCCGCCGATCTCCACCATGGCTAACGACTGCTCCAGAAACAGTCTCCGCCCTGACCCATCGGCATGATCTGCACCACCATTGCTCACAACGGATTCCTCCTATAC
>CAZJZR010000958.1:0-1650 GCA_964550475.1 uncultured bacterium | reverse complement strand
GGCACTTCTAGGCGGAACATTTCCCGCAGATTGTAGGCGATCGCTTCCCCTTGGCCAAACTTTTCGGCATCCACCCCTGCCCACGCGCCGGGAGTGTCGATAAAGGTGATGATCGGCATGCCAAATTGATTAGCATGATCCATCAATCGCATCGCCTTGCGGTAACCACCGGGGGAAGCCATGCCAAAATTCCGCGCCACGTTGTCCTTGGTGTCGCGTCCCTTTTGGTGACCCAGCATCACCACAGGCCGACCATTCAGCCGCGCCACCCCACCAACCAGAGCCGGATCGTCGAAGCCACGGCGATCGCCGTGCAACTCCAGCCATTCATCGCTAATGGCTTGGATGTAGTCCAACGTACTGGGGCGACGGGGATGCCGTGCCACCTGAATCCGTTGGGAGGGAGTCAGGCTACTAAAAATCTCCTGCCGCAGTTGGACAGCTCTGGCCTCCAACTGGCGGATTTGTTCAGACACATCAACATCATTTTCTTCCGCCAGTGCTTGGATCTGGTTGATGCGTTCCTCTAGTTCGGCCAGAGGCTTTTCAAAGTCGAGCAGAATGGGCTTGCGGTTCGCAGCAGTCATGATTTCGCGGTTTGCCTACACCAGCAACGGTCTAAATCCATGTTTGACAGACACTTCGCCAATTTTGTCCATCTTCTCCAGCGTAATCTGATTGCGTCCCCAAGAAAAGTTGGTATACCAGTTTTCAAATTCCAGGAGCATGGACTCGGCGAAGCAAGCAAACAATTGACGGGCGGGCACTTCCATGTTGACGATGTTCATAATCCGCCAATCAATATCCAGGGAATGTTCCACAATTCCCCCATTCAGCACGTACACATTGGGATGCTGAACTTTGGTCGCCAAATTTTTGGGGTAGCCGCCATCGATTAACAAACACGGCTGTTTCAGGACAGTCGGGTTAATCTCCATCCCCTTGGGCATACTGGCCACCCAGACCACCACATCCGCCAGCGGTAGGGCTTCCTCAATGTCCATCACCTTGCCGCGTCCCAAGTCCTCTTGCAGGTGATTCAGCCGCTCTCGGTTCCGAGCCACTAGCAACAACTCACCCACATTCGACCGGGCTTCTAACCAACGGCAGACTGCGCTACCAATGTCTCCCGTTGCCCCACACACCGCCACCGTTGCTTTGTTGAGGTCAATGCCCAACCGTTGGCTACAGGCTTCCACTTGGCGGCAGATAATGTAAGCCGTGTGGGTATTTCCGGTGGTAAAGCGGTCAAACTCCAACGTGATGTTTCGCACTTGGCGAAATTGTTGCAGGTTGAAGTTTTCAAAAATAATCGACGAAAACCCACCCAGAGCCGTGATGTTAATCCCATGCTTTTGGGCGTGAGCCATGGCGTTGATCACCTTACGGGTGGCGGCTTTAATCCGCCGGGTGGCCAACATTTCTGGCAAAAAGCACGATTCGACATACTTACCGTAGATGGTTTGCCCCGTAACACTGGTGACGGTGATGTCGTCAACGATTTGGGGTGGCGCGCTGCACCAGAAGTCCAGTCCCTGGTCGGCATATTCAGGATAACCGAGATCTTTTGCAACAGATTGAGCGTGTTCCAGGCTGGTCAAATGACCGATGAGACCAAACATCAGTAGGGAGTGGGTAAAAAGTAAACAG
>CAZJZR010000957.1:0-1653 GCA_964550475.1 uncultured bacterium | reverse complement strand
AAGGGGCTTAAGCCCCTTGTGCTTCGGTTGAGACCGTATGCCAAATTGATCAGCAATCTGCTGTAGGGATGCAGAGTAATTGATCAAGCTTTCGTAACTACTTCGTAACTACTCAGGTAGATCAACTCTGGATTGTTTGATCCACAAGGGTTGGGGTACCCACCCCCTACACGGACATTCTGTACTCGGTCTGTGTGTAGGGGCGCGGTTCCCGCGTCCTTAATCGGCACCTGGGCATTGACAAGTTTTCTATCCACCATCCACCATCCACTATCCACCGCACCCTACCACTCACTCCACCACGGGATAGCGTACAGAAATGCCTGTTTGCTGCTGAATCCGCTCGGCAAAATCAATCAATACCTCTTGGCTGACTAATTTGAGCGATCGCACCGGATACACATCAGTGGGTAATTCGTTGCCGCGTGCGTCCAGTTGGTGGGTGAGGGGACGGGCGCGGGTGGGGCTGTTGAGTTGGATTTCGTTCGGTTGCAACCGTTGCATCAGACTGATGTAGGTGGTTTGTTCTGCCTCCGTCCACGGGGTCAGGATCATGGTTTGGATGGCAAATTGGCCATGATACTGCTGACGAAATTGCTCAAATCCGACCCATTGCTGCGCTAAGTCCATTGCTTGGACTGGACGGTTGACGCGCCGCAGTTGATCGGGGGTGACCGCATCCAGCTTGACCGCGACTTGATCGGCGATCGCCAAATCCCGTTGCACTGTGGGATCAGCCAACAATGTGCCATTGGTCAACACGCCCACGGGTTTGTGGGTCAAATCCTTTACCCCTTGAATAATCTCCGGCAAATTCATCGCCAGCGTTGGTTCACCACTGCCGCTGAGGGTGATCGCATCCACATCCCAGGGGGCAAAGGCTTGTAAATCGTGGAGGATTTGGGTGGTGGGGATGAACAGTTGGCGATCGCTGACTTTCTGAACGATTTCGCCCAGTTGACAATAGACACAATCAAACGAGCAGGTGGAGACACTGCCGATGGGATCAATGCCGAGCGATCGGCCATACCGCCAGGAATGGACAGGGCCATAGACGGCAGTGAACGAGGGAGAGGTTAAGGATGGCATAGGAGGCGGGCGGGATGGGAGAAATCACAACTCACCAGTCCCAGCTTAATTTTATAGCGGTTTTCATATTTATGTGGCACGAATGCTTCATGCGAACCGAGGCTGGGCAGCAGGTTGAGTGGTGTGAGTGATGCTCACACCACCGCAAGCGGCTATAACTGCCACAGTCAATTATTCAGCCCCCAACCCTTAGACAGCAGCGGCATGTGGGTTCTAATTAACGAATCAGCAAGCTGATTTTACCGATCGCCCCTCCGGCTTGAATCTGTCGATGGGCTTCTGCCGCCTCTGCTAGGGGTAAGGTTTGGCTGACATGGATTTTCAGGTCACCACTATCAATTAACCGAGCGCATTGTTCCAACAGTTTGGCTTGGTGTTGTTGATCCTCCACCAAACCTTGTAATAAGGGAGTCAGCATCAATTCCAGGCTGATGCGGAGGTTGCGGTTGCGGGCGACTTTCCAACTGGTGGCGGCATCCGGCTCCAAAATGGTGACGATATCGCCGTAAATTCGCACAGCCGGAAAACTTTGGGCAAAGGTGGCTCCCCCGACGGTATCGAACA
>CAZJZR010000956.1:0-1658 GCA_964550475.1 uncultured bacterium | reverse complement strand
GGAAAAATTTCCGCAAATCTACAGTCATAGTTCTGGTAGAAATCACCTTGAACTTTAAGGATAACGGTGTCAGGCTGAGATGGCTACAGCACGACCAACTTTGTCAGAGAAATCAGCAGATGACTGAGGGAAATTTCTGATTCTCAATGATTTTGTGTTTGAACCGATAACTTTGTACGGGCGAAGCATTCCGGCCATGATTTTTCGGTTATTCCCTAACTTAACTACCGGAATGCTTCGCCCCTACGGTGGACAACACAAATTTAATTAGAACCAGGAAAATTTTACCCTTTGATGTCGTTCCTTTGAACTACACCCCGTTGGCTGAGCGAAGCCGAAGCCAACGGGACAAGATCGGAGCCTACAGGGCAATAGCCAATCACTACCGGACAAATTGCGGCATCACTTCGGCGGCGGTGAACAATCCGTGAATTCCCCGACGATGCAATTGCATTCCTGCTTTCAGGTATCCGAAGGCAGGGCCGCAGACGTTGGCCGCCATGCTGGTTTCGTCGCCTAAGGTGAAGGTGTGGGTGGAAATTTTGCCCTCAAAGGTGCGGCCAGTAATTTGGACATTGGTGCTGAGGGGTTTCTTGGCGTTGCGGGTGTCCACTACACCGCCGACGGTGACGCGATCGCGGCCACAGATCCCCGCCAACTCCAGCATTAGATCATCGGCGTGCTCCATATTCTCCAGCGTCAGAATGCCGTTGGTCTTGTCCAACAAGGCTTCCACCTCCGCATCGGTCATGGATCGCGCCTGCTCTACCGTATAACCGGGCAAATGGCCGATGTCTTCCCGAATGGTGGCGCGATAGGCTTCCCAATTGGCGATCCCGACCCCAAAGGTAATCTTAACGCTGTGAACTTCGGCATAGCTCTGTGCCGCCAGTGCCGCCGCTGCGGTCAACAATCCCGGAGTCGCACCGCAACCCGTCATGTAGGTGATCCCCGCCGCTTGCAGGTCATCCTTGAGGGTAAAAATTTCCTCCATGGCACTGGTGCGTTTGAGCGCATCCACCAACACACCACGCCAACCGGACTGGATAAACTGCCGCGCCACCGAAGCCATAAACGTATTCGGCAAATTGGGCAAGGCGAGGAAATAACCATCGACACCAGGATTTTGCTCCAGCAAATCGGCAATGCTCTGGTTACTCAACGTGCCACCGGGTTCCAGATAGCCCACGGAACCCTGATCCCGATAAATTGCAGCGCATTGGCTAGGGTCTAACCCGTCTGCTCGATAGGCATACCCCTTATGATCCGCCGCCGCTACCCAACGCATTTCTCCCTTGGGTGCGAGAAGACGGGCAGCGGCTTGCCCCAATCCCCCAAAGCCCAAAATACCAACCCGCATGGGGCTTTCACTGTTGTTTTGTTGTGCCTGCATAGCCAGAAACTGCAACTGATAAGAGAGTAAGAGAGACGCGATGTGCAACTTTCCGATCCGCCCACCCTGCGGGAAGCAAGCTACACCCTAAATCCCTCTCCCAAAAAGGGAGAGGGACTTTGAACTAATCCGGTGCCCCTTCTCCCTACTTGGGAGAAGGGGGTGGGGGATGAGGGTTTGATTTAAGTTTCACATCACGTAAGAGACTGAAAAAACTACCGAGTTTTCCTATTTTGCGTCAAAAATGACCCGCTACACGATGCCT
>CAZJZR010000955.1:0-1663 GCA_964550475.1 uncultured bacterium | reverse complement strand
TTGATCCAGTTGCTTTACAGTCCGTAATATTGATACGCTTGTGAAGTTTAATTGCATTAACTCAGCACCGATCCATCAGGGCACCGTCCTCCATTGGGGTGATGCCGTGGGCAGGATTGGGTCAGTACTGTAAATCAGCACTGTGAAACGGATATCGTACTTGGGTGAGAGTGAACCACACTATGCAGACGCAAGATCGGCTGACAGTTTCTCGGCAACAGTTGGATGCGGCGATCGCGGCCAACCAAAACTACCTCCTGTCTACCCAATACCCGGACGGCTACTGGTGGGTGGAATTGCAGTCCAACGTCACCATTACGGCTGAAATGGTCTTGCTGCATAAGATTTGGGGCACCGATGGCGATCGCCCCATGCCCAAAGTCGAGCAATACCTGCGCCACCACCAACGGGATCACGGCGGCTGGGAACTGTTCTATGGTGACGGTGGCGAACTGAGTACCACCGTGGAAGCCTACATGGCCATGCGGTTGCTGGGCGTGTCCACCGACGATCCGGCACTGGTGAAGGCGCGGAAATTCATCCTAGACCGGGGTGGGATCAGCAAAACCCGGATTTTCACCAAAATGCACCTGGCTCTGATTGGCTGCTATAGCTGGCGCGGCTTGCCCTCCATCCCCCCCGCCATCATGCTGCTGCCGGAGCGGTTCCCGGTGACGATTTACGAAATGTCCAGTTGGGCGCGGGGCAGTACGGTGCCGTTGCTGATCGTATTTGACAAGAAACCCGTCTACAACGTCCAACCCGGTTTGAATTTGGATGAACTGTATGCGGAAGGCATTGCCAATGTGCGCTACGAGTTGCCCCGCAATAACGATTGGACAGATATTTTCGTCTTCTTTGATGACCTGATGAAGGTGGGCGAATCGCTGAATCTGGTGCCGTTCCGCGAAGAAGGGTTACGGGTTGCCGAGAAATGGGTGCTGGATCGGCAAGAGGACACCGGAGACTGGGGTGGGATTATTCCCGCCATGCTGAACTCGCTGCTGGGCTTGAAGGCATTGGATTACAACGTCAAAGACCCAATTGTAGAGCGGGGTCTGAAGGCGGTGGATAATTTCTGTCTGGAAACTGCCGACCATTATTGGACACAGCCCTGCATTTCTCCGGTGTGGGATACGGCATTGGTGATGCGATCGCTGGTGGATTCTGGCCTCGCGCCTGACCATCCGGCTCTGGTGCGGGGTGGCCAATGGCTGATCCAAAAGCAAATCCTCTGCTATGGCGACTGGGCAGTGAAAAATCGCGTCGGCAAGCCTGGAGCGTGGGCGTTCGAGTTTGACAACCGCTACTATCCCGATGTGGATGATACGGCGGTGGTGGTGATGGCGTTGCATCAGGCCAAGTTGCCGGATGAAGCGTTGAAGCGGGAGGCGATCGCCCGTGCCGTTTCCTGGATTGCCTCGATGCAGTGCAAACCCGGTGGCTGGGCGGCCTTCGATATTGATAACGATCAGGATTGGCTCAACCTGATCCCCTATGGCGACCTGAAAGCCATGATCGACCCCAACACCGCCGATGTCACCGCTCGCGTGTTGGAAATGGTCGGCAAGTTGGAGAAAGGCATGGACGTGAACCGCTCCACCGACACCTCCCTGATCCTGGAACAATCCGCCTTCCAACGCGCCCTCGCCTACCTGGATCA
>CAZJZR010000954.1:0-1673 GCA_964550475.1 uncultured bacterium | reverse complement strand
CGGGAAGGTTGGGTGCGGGGTGATTTTGTCCAGCTAGTTACAAATCCATCGCCCAGTCCCTCACCATCGCCCAGTCCCAGCCCTAGTCCCTTGCCATCGCCCAGTCCGTCGCCATCGCCCACCCTGATTCCTGTCTCTGTCCAACGGGGTTGCGTTAATCTAGCGATTTTGGAATGGAAGACCACAGCGGCGAATGTGGAGGTATTTGAGGCCACGGTCAGCCGAGATGGGGTTTATACAGTGTCGTTGCGATCGCGTCAAACGCGGCAACAAGCCAGTTGCGTGGCCGAAGCGTCTGGTAAAGTGCGACAATTCACCCCGCGTCCGGCTCCCGGCACCCCTAGTCCCAGCCCCACCCCTGTGCCCATGGATACGGTGCGGCCTTTTGGCACCTTAGAAGGAGTAGGCACATTCTCGGTGGTTCGCACCTCGATCACTGCTGGCCCCGCATCGCCGCAGTTGAATATTCGCGAATTTACTGCCGTGGTGAATGGCAAACAACAACGCTGGTGGGCGGACTGCCGCCAGGGAGACATCGGTACGGTGAATCAGGTGTCTCCCCGCACGGCCACGGCGATTGCGATCTCCAATTACGTCTGTCAAGAACCGTTACGCTAAGGGCGACTGCTTCGACTGGATACACCAGTTAACCCGGAGGCCAGCCCATGGCACGACCACCCAGAATATGTAAATGCAAGTGATCGACCGTTTGACCACCGTCTTCCCCGGTGTTAATCACCAGCCGATAGCCATTGGTTAAGCCCACCTGGTCGGCGACCCGTTTGGCGGTGAGCAATAGGTGCCCCATCAGGGCATGATCTTTTGATTCTGCGTCGGACAGCTTAGCGATCGCCTGTTTGGGAATCACCAAAATGTGAACTGGAGCTTGGGGATTGATATCCCGAAAGGCGATCGCCAAATTGTCCTCGTACACAATGTCGGCGGGAATTTCGCGGCGGATAATTTTGCCAAAGATGGTGTCGTTGGTTTGACTCATAGGAAATTAGGCCATGAATATGCTGGTAGCTTGCCCTATGACGCAGCCATTTGACCTAGAAGCAGCATAAGACTTTAGATTCTGCTGCAATGGCGGATTTGTACTCCTAGCGGCAATTGAGCGGCGATCGCAGACAGTCACCAATTCCCAAAAACGCATAAAAAAAAGGAGAGCCACTTTCGTGACCCCCCAATCATCAGGGTGCATCTGCATACCACAAGTATAATGCTTAGGGGTGAGGGGTGTCACCCCCTATTTTCAAATTTTTTCGCCGATTATGCCGTTAAATTGGCTGTAATCTTTGCTGGGTAACGATTTATTTTTTTGTCCTGGTAATCTCATTACAGGATTACAGGGCACCGCCAACCATAAAGCGACAAAAACCGGGTTTCTCAACGCAGAACGTGACTGCCCAGGTGGATCAATGCTGGATTGTTTGATCCACCTGGGTTGGGGCACCCAACCCCTACACGGCCATCCTGTGTGCGGTTTGTAGGGGCGCAGTGCCCGCGTCATTAATCCGTACTTGGGTAGTTACCGCAGAACTAAGTTTTTCGGATGCCCTTCATCACCAGAAACCCGGTTTCTGAAACGGGGCAAGATCTGAATCTGAAATAGTCGAAAAAAAAGAGAGCCACCTTCGTGACTCCCCAATCATCAGGGTGCATCTGCATAC
>CAZJZR010000953.1:323-1682 GCA_964550475.1 uncultured bacterium | reverse complement strand
GGATCAAAAGATGGTGGCCTACCGTTCCGTTGCCGCCGCCAGTTCCAAGGTGGAGCTAACCCAAATTGCCGCAGAGTGGAGCGATCGCTACGGCACTATCCCCAATCCCGCCCTGCAACTAATCCGGGTGATGGAACTGAAGCAAATCGCCAAAAAGCTGGGCTTTGCCCGAATCAAACCCGACGGCAACCAGCACGTTGTCCTGGAAACGCCGATGGAGGAACCCGCTTGGAATTTGCTCAAGGGCAATTTACCCGACCACCTGCACACCCGGTTTGTCTATATGTCCGGCAAGGTAACGGTGCGAGGCTTGGCGGTGTTACCCATCCACCAGCAGTTGGATAACCTGATCGACTGGCTGAGCAAGATGGAGGGGGCACTGCCGGAGGTGAAAACGATCTGACATAGTGTGTCAGCCCCTAAAAATTAGCTTGTAGAGCTAGGTTCTGGGCTAGTTTGTAATTCCAACTTCAGTTGGTTTGCTGTATCAAGCACCAGGAATAATTCTCTGACAAAGTATAGTTTGTAAGTTGGACAACCCATTTGATCCCGTGGCTACTTCCCCCCCATCCTCCCCAGATCATCCGGTAACCGTCGTGATTTCTCGACGGGTTAAACCGGGGTGCGAACCAGACTTTGAAGTCTTTTTGGCCGGAGTGACAGAGGCGTGCAGTCAATTTCCTGGTTACTTGGGTAGCAGCATTTTTCGCCCCGCCACTGCCGACGATCCGGAGTACCGAGTAATCTTCAAGTTCGATCGCCTGAGCAATTTACGCCGATGGGAAACTTCGCAGCAACGACACCACTGGTTTAGCCAAGCCGCCGCCTTAACTGAATCTCCGCCTCAAATTCAGGTATTAACGGGGTTGGAAACGTGGTTTACGTTGCCGGGACGAGCAGAACTGGTGCCGCCGCCCCGTTACAAAATGGTGGTGGTTACTTGGTTGGCAGTGTTTCCACTGATCACACTTCTGTCTACCATCCTGCAACCCTATGTTGGCGATTTTCCGCTGCCGCTGCGGGTGATGCTGATTACCGCGATCGCGGTTCCCGTGATGACCTATGGCCTGATGCCACAAATGACGCGCTGGTTTGCAGGTTGGCTATATTCGGCGATGGGTGTTGTGCCGATAGATCAAGCGGAATTAGAGCAGTCAGATGATCAATTAGTTGAACAATCAATCGAGCAATCAGGCGAACAAACGACTGTTGCCCCTCTTGTCTTAGAACCCAGTGCAGATCAACCGTTGCCCCTGCTGGCATCTCCGCTCAAACACCTAGAACCTGTGGCAGATTTGCGACAGACCTGGTAAGGGAGGAGCGTGAAAATAAAATCCCAAAACAGCCCCATTTTGCCTG
>CAZJZR010000953.1:0-309 GCA_964550475.1 uncultured bacterium | reverse complement strand
AAAATGGGGGGATCGAATTCACGTTAATTAAATCTAATCAAGCGGCAAAGAGTCTGGTTTGATACTCTTTGCCGCTTTTTACTGGCAAGCGGGACGCATCAATGAAGAATGGCTACAGATGCGGGATTAAGGCGGATAAATAGCCTTGTGAACCGGTGAGCAAATGACGAGAAACCGAGGAAATATCCTGATCCAGCAGGTCGTCATTTAATTGGATTACCATTGTGGCTTTCAGTTGCTCCCAAACATTGGGATTGTTGTCAATTCCACCCGTTTCATCAAAGAACACAACATTGCCCACGTGCTTGT
>CAZJZR010000952.1:0-1691 GCA_964550475.1 uncultured bacterium | reverse complement strand
TGGCTTCTCTACGGGCGATCCCCAACCTGTTGGTGTTCCGTCCCGCCGATGGTAACGAAACGGCTGGGGCCTATAAGGTGGCGATCGCCAACCGCACCCGTCCCACGCTGATGGCTCTGTCTCGCCAAGCCCTGCCCCAACTGGCAGGTGCCACGGTGGAAAACACCGAAAAGGGAGCTTACATCCTGTCGGATAGCGACGGCACCCCCGATGTGATTCTGATTGGTACAGGTAGCGAAACCCACCTGTGCGTCAACGCCGCTGAAAAACTGCGGGCGGATGGCGTGAAGGTGCGCGTTGTCTCCATGCCCTGCTGGGAACTGTTCGACGAGCAAGATGCCGCCTATAAGGAATCGGTGTTCCCCAAGGCTGTGACCAAGCGGTTGGCTGTGGAAGCGGCCTCCAGCTTCGGTTGGTGCCGTTACGTCGGTTCTGAAGGTGACATGATCAGCATCGAGACCTTTGGCGTATCCGCTCCCGGTGGTCTGGCGATGGAGAAGTTTGGCTACACCGTAGACAACGTAGTGGCACGGGCAAAGGCTCTGATCGGCTAGGGAACTGAGTGGTTAGGTTTCGCGAGGTGTAGGGGCGGGTTGAGCCGCAAAACCTTGGCTAGGATGGTTGATTCCTCGACAAAACCCTCCCCTACGTGGATCTATCGCTATAGCTTCGATAATTGATCGGGCATCTGGGACTGGGTTCTCAGGTGCCCGATTCGTTTATGCCGCGATCGCCATGCTAGGCTGAAGGCGATCGCATTGATTACACCTGCTACAGCGGAAAAGTCATGGTACAGATCCCGCCAGCGAGAACAGTCACCTTAGGCGAGTTAAGCGATCGCGTCGGCTTAGAACTAACAGACGACGCGCAGTTTTTCCCAGAGTGGCAACTTGACTTCTCCGATCTGACAACCGCAGAGAAGCAACGTCTGGATCGCGTGAAGTCCAACTTCTCTAATTTGCTGGACTATCCGCCCTTATTAGAGAACACCGTTAAGATGGTCGTTCTGTCACCCCTATTGGACATGGCCGACTTTTATCTGCGACCCTTTCACATCAAATCCAAACCCTCCATTGAAATCACAACCAAAGATCAGGGGGTAATCATTCGCGGCCAACTGGATGTGCTAGTTTTGCGGGACTTGGTTTGGCTGGTTGCGATCGAATCAAAAAGTGCTGAATTTTCGTTAGAAGCGGGTCGAGCGCAGTTGTTGTCGTATATGTTGGCCAATCCCCAGGCAGCGGCAGCAACATTTGGATTATTGACGAATGGTGGGAGTTTTCGCTTTGTCAAACTGGTGCCGCAACCCACTCCACGATATGGGTTATCACGAGTGTTTGACGTGTTTAATCCAGGACATGACTTATACGACGTGCTGAAAATTCTCAAGTACCTGGGAGACCGGATCAACCAATCGACAGGCAACGGGGCGGCATAGCAGCCACAACCAGTCCCGTTAACGTCCTCCAATTCGCCATCCGCTTGACATGGTTACGCCATATCAACCTGCCATGATCAATGGTTGTAATGGAGACATTGGGGACTTTGACCGATGACAAACTCCGAATTGCTCACACACCGCACTCAACCCAACCGCACCCTGAAAATCCTCCGCTTCATGGGAGGAGGGCTACTGCTCCTGTTGGGAGCGGGTTACTGGTATGTTTTTATTGCGGGAGCACCTCAGTTTG
>CAZJZR010000951.1:0-1696 GCA_964550475.1 uncultured bacterium | reverse complement strand
TGTGTAGCGTTCTCGCTGGTCTACCTTCATTATAGCGTGGGATATTCTATACCTTGTCAGATAATAAAATTGCCAACCCTAGTGGTTCAACCCGACCGACCAAAATCCGATCATCCGCGCTCATACCACCCGCGATCGCGCGTCGTCTATAGCCGCTTGCGGTGGTGTGGGTATAACCCACACCACTCAACCCCAATCCCAGCAAGGATTTTGCAGTAATGAACCGTCCCTCATAAATATGAGAAGTGCTATAAAATCAATACTAGACCGGATATCCCGACAACCTCGTG
This sequence comes from uncultured bacterium, assembly GCA_964550475.1. GTDB lineage: Bacteria > Cyanobacteriota > Cyanobacteriia > CAIUCS01 > CAIUCS01 > CAIUCS01. Next base: position 1,406 of record CAZJZR010000951.1, on the reverse strand, counting down.
CTTGTTTTGCAATCACCCCATGGCCAAACTGTCGATCATCGAAGCCGACAAATCCTACACCTTCGTAGACCACTTCCCGCTGTATGGTGCCGTCTCCATTGGCAACGTCTGGCAATTTGCCCAACTCACCACCGACCCACCCCTGATCATCCAAGACATCAACCTCTGGCGCGTCCCCACCGATCTCGCTGAACTCTTCCAAATCCTGATTGGCATCCTCACCAGCCCGTGATCTACCTCGACTACCACGCCACCACCCCCGTTGACCCCAGAGTCGCCGATCGCATCTATCACGCCATGACCTGCGACTTCGGTAACGCCAGCAGCACTGACCACGAGTGGGGCGATCGCGCCGCCACCGCCATCCAATACGCCGCCCAGCACGTCGCCACCCTGATCGGAGCTGCACCCAAACAGATCATCTGGACATCCGGAGCCACCGAAAGCCTCAACCTGGCTATCCAAGGCAGTCTGCCGCCCCATCCTGCCCAACCCCACCGGATCGCCCTGCTGCCCCTAGAACACAAAGCCGTCATCGACACCTGCCGCGCCCTAGAGCAACAAGGTCGGGCAGAACTGGTGTATCTGCGCGTCGATTCCAGAGGCAGACTTGACCTCGACCACCTAGAGCACGTTTGCGCTGACGGGTTATCCTTGCTCTGCGTCATGGCCGCCAACAATGAAATTGGCACCCTTTACCCGATCCAACGAATCGGCCAAATTGCCCAACAGTACGGAATTCCCTTCCTCTGCGATGCCTCCCAAGCCGTGGGCAAAATTCCCATCCAATTTGCCCAGTGGGGCATCACCTACCTCGCCCTCTCCGCCCACAAACTCTATGGCCCCAAAGGCGTGGGTGCCTTGGTCGTTCGCAACGGTTACCACCTGAACCCCCTGATCTTTGGCGGTGGCCATCAGCGCGGGATGCGATCGGGCACCCTGAACGTCCCTGGCATCGTCGGGCTGGGGGAAGCCTGTCGGTTGCGATCGCTGGAAATGGCTGAGGATGAACGGGCGATCGCTGCCAAACGCGATCGCCTGCAAACCCTACTCCAGCAAACCATCCCCAACCTGATCATCAACGGTGACCCCGACCACCGCCTCGCCGGGAACCTGCACATCTCCATCCCCGGCATCCCCAACAGTGCCGTGATTGCTAGAATTCGCCACCAACTCGCCATCTCCACCGGCTCCGCCTGCACCTCCGGCATCGAAGCCCCCTCCCACGTCTTGCGAGCCATACATCTGCCCGCCGATGTGATTGATGGCGCGTTCAGAATGGGCCTCGGCAAATTCACCACCGACGATGACATTACCCAAGCCGCCGCCATCCTAACTGCCGCCGTGCAGCAAATCCACACCCTGACCCATTCTGCCCACCTACTCACCTAACCACCCACTCCCAT
>CAZJZR010000950.1:0-1703 GCA_964550475.1 uncultured bacterium | reverse complement strand
GGTTTCCAACGCATGAGGGTGACCTATTAGACCTATTCAATGATGGCAATAACACACTGTTCATTCAGATCTTGCCCCATTCTCAACCCAAACCGAACATCCAGATTTTCACCATAGCGTGATGGCAACAAACCCGATTTCTGAGACCCATGCAAGATCTATTCCCACTGATCACTTACCACTGATCACTTCTCACTCCTCACTATAGTTATGAATATTTTCATCAATGGTAAAAAAATTCGCGTTGATCCCAAACAGGCGATCGGCAAGGGCGGGGAGGCCGATGTGTTCGACATTGGCCAAGGCATGGCGTTGAAGCTATTCAAACCCGCCAACCATCCGGATTATCAAGGCTTACCGCAAGAACAACAGGCGGCCACAGCGCGACTGGCTCTGCATCAACAAAAGTTGCGGTTGTTTCCGTCGCCGCTGCCCCAGCGAGTGGTCGCGCCCCACGCTCTCGCCACCGATCAGGGTGGCAAAACCATTCTGGGGTACACCATGCCGCTGGTGCAGGGGGCGGATGTGTTGCTGAAGTACAGCGATCGCGCCTTTCGACAGGCGGGGATCAGCCACCAGAAAGTCGTGCAGATTTTCCAAGACCTACACACCACCGTCTCCAAACTGCATTTTGCTGGCGTGGTAATTGGCGACTTTAACGACCTGAATGTGTTGGTCAGAGGCACCGAAGCCCATTTAATTGATGCCGACTCGTTCCAATTTGGTGTGTTTCCTTGCACCGTCTTCACCGCCCGCTTTGTCGATCCGTTGTTGTGCGATGCCGCCGCCACCCAACTGGTGTTGCAACAACCGCACACCCCCGACTCCGACTGGTACGCCTTTGCCGTGATGTTGATGCAATGCCTACTGTTCGTCGATCCCTACGGCGGCGTGTACAAACCCAAGTCCGCCAGTGCTGCGATCCCCCACGCCGCCCGCCCCCTCCATCGGATCACCGTGTTCCACCCAGAGGTGCGCTATCCCAAACCCGCCCTGCCCTACAGACTGTTGCCGGATGAGTTGTTACACCACTTGCAGCAGGTATTCCAGCAGGACAAACGCGGCGAATTTCCGAGATCGCTACTCGACACTCTCCAGTGGACAACCTGCACCCACTGCGGCCTCCAACACGCCCGCCCCACCTGTCCCGACTGCACGACCCAGTACGGGCGAATGGCCATTCGCCCCTACGACGCTCCCACCACTCACACAGGTTCCATCACCGTCACCCACCTGTTCCGCACCGAAGGGATCATCCTCTGTGCAGCGGTGGCGCGGGGGCAGTTGGGCTGGTTGTATCACCACAACGGCCAGTTCTGCCGCGAGGATGGGGCGGTGGTGCTGACGGGGGGACTGAATCCCCAGTTGCATTGGCGATTACAGGGGCAAACCACCCATTTGGCCTACCAGGGACAGGTGGTAACATTCCACCGCGATCGCCCCCCCGAAAAATTAGCCGTAGACAGCCTCAACCACGGGGCCGGAGCCACGCCCCAATTCGAGAGCACCGATACGGCACTGTATTGGTTAGCCAATGGTCAACTGCTTCGCTCCGCCGCCACCCCAGGATCGCCCCTGTTGCCCTCCAACCCCACCTACATCGGCGACATTCTCCCCGGTCAAACCCGCTTCTGGGTCGGATCACGGTTTGGCTTCGGCTTCTACCAAGCCGGAGAATTGCGGGTGGCGTTTGTGTTTGATGC
>CAZJZR010000949.1:0-1703 GCA_964550475.1 uncultured bacterium | reverse complement strand
CGTAAAGTGAGGGATTCAACCTTAATGTTAAACGGGCTGGCGGTATTGAGGCGGGTGCTGCCCCCGGAAGCGACTTTGTAATCTCGCACGTCCCGCAATCCAATTAATCCAAGGGCTTGGGGAAACCCATGGGGTCGCTTAGGATAGCCATCTCTCAGTTGGCGCAGAACCGAAATTAGGGTGTCGTTTTGCAGGGAGTCGATTTCGTCGATGAACAACACTAAGGGACGGGATAGAGAGGCGGACCAGGCTTGTAACGCTGCTCCAATCCGTCGTCCGGGGGGGGCGGTGGGTAATGGTGGCGGTTGCAATTCAGGCGGGAGATGAAACGCAGCCGCTCCCCACCAGGCATCTAAGATGGCGAGTTCGGCGGTGGCGGGGTCGTCGTTGAAGGCGGAACCGACTTCAACCGAGAGCATGACAGCGGCATAGCGATCGCTGGCGGTGAGGTGTTGTGCCAATGCCAGCATGGCCGTAGTTTTGCCTGTTTGGCGGGGGGCGTGAAGCACAAAGTAACCCCGTTGGTCAATGATCCGCGCCAGTTGGGGCAACCGCTGCATGGGCGGCAGCATGTAATGGACATCGGCTTGGCAAGGGCCAGCGGTGTTAAACCAACGGGGCATGGGGATGATCCAAGAACGCGGCGTAATCGAGTGATCGGTTTAGGGACACGGCATTGCCGGGTTCCTAGTGGTGTGGATACGGTGTGAATCGATCAATCATGCTGTATCAGTTCATTAACCGATCGCCACCGGAGTCAGCGGCACCGACACCACAGGTTCACCCGTCAGGCTAAAGGGACGAATTTCGGTGATCTTGACCCTGACGGTTTGGCCTTTGAGTTGGGCAATGTTACCTGTGAAGAAGGTAAGACGGTTGCCACGGGTACGCCCCATGACTTGGCTGGGGTCTTTGGGATTGACATCTTCCACTAGGACTTCTTCGATCCGGTGCAGGTAGCGTTGCGATCGCGCCGCCGCCTTGGTCGCCACTAGGTGATTGAGTCGTTGGAGGCGATCGCTCTTCACTGCTTCGGATAATTGATTCTCCCAGATCGCCGCTGGTGTGCCGGGACGGGGCGAATAGGCAGCGGTATTTAACAGGTCAAAGCCAATGTCATCCACCAATTTGAGCGTATTGGCAAACTGCTCCTCCGTTTCCCCTGGGAAGCCAACGATCGCATCGGCACTAATCGACGCATCGGGCATCAGGGAACGAATCGAATCAATAATGCGGCGGTAACGTTCCTGGGTGTAGCCCCGTGCCATCGCCTTCAGCACGTCGTTATCGCCCGACTGGAACGGAATGTGGAAATGCTCACACACCTTGGGTAGCTCCGCGCAGGCACGGATCAGGCGATCGGTGAAATAGCGGGGATGGCTGGTGGCAAAGCGGATGCGCTCAATTCCCGGTACATCGTGGACGTAGTAGAGCAAATCGGTGAAGGTGTGCTGGTGCCGTCCTTCGGCGGTTACTCCGGGCAGATCTCGCCCATAGGCATCAATGTTTTGCCCCAACAAGGTGACTTCCTTAAACCCTTGCCGTCCCAACTCCTCCATCTCGACTCGAATCGCCTCCGGTGTACGGGATTGCTCCACGCCACGCACACTGGGCACCACACAATAGGTACAGCGTTCGTTGCAGCCGTAAATCACATTCACCCACGCCGTCACCCCACTATCGCGCCGGGGTTTGGTGATGTC
>CAZJZR010000948.1:0-1708 GCA_964550475.1 uncultured bacterium | reverse complement strand
CACTACCGTAAGTGGTTGTACTATCTGGAGACAAAACTGTGGATTTATCGCGTATTCCTGCCCAACCCAAGTCTGGTTTGGTAAATGTTTTAATTGAGATTCCTGCTGGGAGTAAGAATAAGTACGAATTTGACAAGGAAATGGGGGCGTTCGCGCTCGATCGCGTCCTCTATGCGTCTGTGCAATATCCTTACGACTATGGGTTTATCCCCAACACGTTGGCTGATGATGGGGATCCGCTGGATGGGATGGTGATTATGGATCAGCCCACTTTTCCGGGTTGTGTGATTGCGGCGCGTCCGGTGGGGATGCTGGAAATGGTAGATGGGGGCGATCGCGATGAAAAACTGCTCTGTGTACCGGATAAAGACCCCCGCTATGCCCAGGTGAAGACGCTGAGTGACATTGCACCTCATCGGTTGGAAGAGATTGCTGAATTCTTCCGGACGTATAAGAATTTGGAGAAAAAGTTAACGACGATCATTGGCTGGAAAGATGCCGATGAGGTGTTTGCTTTAGTCGAAAAGTGTGTGAAGGCTTACGAGGGTTAAGGGGATTTTCTCGGATGCAACTCCTCGGAGGGACTTGCAAATCACAGCGGATTTCAATCAATTTGGCACACTATCCCACCTGAAGAACAAGGGGCTTAAGCCTCTATGTTTGACTGAATTGAATTGACAACGTGCTGTAAGCGGGCAAGTTAATCTTGGAGCAACACCGCTATCTGTCGGGACACGGCATTGCCGTGTCCCGAAGGTGATTGAGGAGACATGATTTTTGTGAGAGTCCTTTGGACGGTTCCCCCAACCTGATTGCCAGTTGTTTCGTCCTTTACATATTTACGTACCTGGTTTAGAGGCTGTTTTAAAGCCCTATTTGATGTAGCCCTGGTTGATGTAGCCCTGGCAACTGTTCGCCTTGCGTTCCCGTAGGGTAGGCATGGCTATACGGAAAAACCTGCCTACGCAGGTTATGGAAACCCTTGATTTTCTTCGCTAGTGTTCATGTAGTTGCGGTTTTAACCGCCAGACACTTTTCAAACACCGGCTTACATATCTGTGATGGGGGATGGGGGTGGCTCTAGGCGGGAATGTTCAGCGATTTCTTTAATAAAACTGGCAGTTGGAACGGCGACGACTAAGCCCAAGACCCCAGCCATTTTGGCTCCCAACAGGAGGGAGACGAGAATCCAAACGGGATTGAGTCCGGTGAAGTTGCCTAGAAGCCGAGGGGCGATCGCATTCTCAATTGCCTGATTAATCAAAATGGCGATCAGCAAGGTGCGGAAGCCGAGGCCAAAATCGTTGAGGGAAATGATCAGACAGACGAGGCAAATGGTAAACGGTGCGCCGAAGGGGATTAAGGCCATGATCCCAACTCCAAGGCCAAACAACAGGCCAAAGGGCACACCAAGAATCAAAAAGCTGATGGTCATGACGAGACCCATCAGAGCCGCAATGGTGGCTTGTCCCACGTAGTAGTTGTGAAAGTTTTGCCGCAGCGATCGCTGCACCCACTGACTAGAGGAGGTGGGCAACCATTGAAACACCCCCTGCCACAGATGTTCACCATGCAAAAGTAGGTAGAAGGTCAGCACGATGGTGACAATGAAGTCAAAGACGCTGCTGACGGTATCGAGGGCAAAGGTCAGCAGACGTTCGGCAAACACTTGGAGCTGACTGGCCAAGCGCGTAATGATTTGGTCGGA
>CAZJZR010000947.1:0-1709 GCA_964550475.1 uncultured bacterium | reverse complement strand
ATCCCCAGTGGTGCCAACCCCTACCTCCCCAACGCCGCCAACCGGGCGAAAAAATCCGGGTGGGCTATGTGTCTGCCCACCTGAACCAACGCAGTCGCTGGTTATTGGGCTGGCTGCAACACCACGATCGCCAGCAGTTGCAACTGTACTGTTATCAAACCAGTGGCGATGTGGACAACTTCACCGATCAGTTCCGCCACCTCAGTGATCAGTTTCACCACAGCGTTAATGATTTAGAACGGGTATGTGGGCAAATTCGCCGAGATCGCCTACACATCTTAGTGTTTGTGGACATTGGCATGGAATCGCAAAATACCCAACTGGCGAATTTGCGGCTGGCTCCAGTCCAATGCACCACCTGGTTCCACCCGGTCACCTCCGGTTGTACGGAAGTGGATTATTTTCTCTCCAGCGAATTAATGGAATCGGAGCAGGGGCACACCCACTATTCCGAACAGTTGATCCGCTTACCCAATCTCAGTTTTTGCTACCCCAAACCGGATGTACCCAACCTGAGCAAAACGCGGCAAGACTTTGGCCTCGCTACTGCCGATGAACGGGTGCTGTATCTGTCCTGCCAATCGGTGTTTAAGCACCTGCCGGACTTCGATTGGGTGTTTCCGGCGATCGCCCACCGCCATCCCCAGGCGCAGTTTGTTTTCATTGGCTACTACAGCAGTCAGGTCACTGAACAGTTTCGCCAACGCTTGACCCGCGCCTTTGCCGCCTATGATTTAGCTGCCACCGACTACTGCCAGATTGTCCCCAAGCAAAGTCGGGAGAGCTATTTGCAACTGCTCCAGTTAGCAGATGTGTTTTTAGACAGCTTTGCCTGGTCGGGCGGCCTCACCACCCTGGATGCGGTGGCCTGCGGATTACCAATTGTCACCTGTCCGGGAGAGTTGATGCGATCGCGCCACACCTACGGCATCTTGCACATGCTGGGGATCACGGCAACCATTGCGACAACCGCATCGGACTATGTGGACATTGCCGTGCGTTTGGGACAAGAACCCCAGTGGCGCGCCGACCTGCGGCAGCAAACCTTGGCCAATCATCAGCGGCTTTACAACGACATCACCTGCGTCGAAGCCTTAGATGCCTTTTATCGCCAAGTGGCTGGGTGATGTTCCATGGTCGGAGCGAACTGGTTCGCCCTGACTGTCAATCCCATGCTTCACAACAACGGTAACAGCAACGCCGCTACCAACGACCCGATCGCCGCTAACAACATCCAGAATCGGGGATGGCTAGTGACATTCCACTTGCTGGGGCAGTCCATTCGCACCAAATCCACCCAAGGCATCATCCCCCGGCGGAACCAGCCAATCGCGGTGGGCACCTCTTGATGAATAAAGGATTCGGCTTGGGAGAACCCGAACAAGAAATTACCCAGAGGGCCAAATCGGGAGACATAGCGCAAGTAGATTAATCCGGTTGCATCTTGCATCTTGAAGTCGCAACCTGCAATGTAGCCTACCTCCCCGCGACCAATAATTTCACCCGACAACTGTACCGCTCGCCCGCGCAATGGACTGGCGTAGGGATCAGACATCAACGCCAAAACATCCGTCTTGAGGGCACGATTAAAGTCAGGATACATCGCCATCATTTTGAGAAATGTGCCGATGCTAAAACCGATCAACGTCAGCCCCAGAATTAACTTCCAATTGCCCATACCCGCCAACAGCAGCCCGACTCCCGCCAAG
>CAZJZR010000946.1:0-1724 GCA_964550475.1 uncultured bacterium | reverse complement strand
CGGGTGCTGGAGGGCTTGAAACAGGCGGTACTGGCGGCACAAACCAGTGAAGTGACCGAAGAGGTGACCGATCAAGTGCCCAACCAGGGGACGAGCGACACGACCAGTCCACCAGCGGTCATCCCCTCACTGGATTGCCAATCGCTGTTTGAGCAGTGGGATCGGGTCTGCCAAGCCTATCGGGATGGCCTGCAACTGGATGGACAACCCCAGTTGGCGGATCAGACGTTGTTGGGGCATTGGTTCTGTCGGCAGGTGCAACAACAGGAGGATACCTGGCGCAGAATGGCCACCTATCGCAAACAGGCGGAAATGGTGGAGACGTTGCAGTTGCAAAATGGTGAGTTGCTGAATACGGTGCGGTTGAAGGATGAGTTTTTGCAGACGGCAGCCCAGGAACTCCGCACGCCACTGACCAATATGAAGACGGCGTTGACGTTGCTGAATTCGCAAACGGTGCGCCCACCCCAACGCCAGCGGTATATGGATTTGCTGAATACGGAGTGCGATCGCCAAAGTTCCCTCATCACTAGTTTGCTGAATCTGCTGCAACTGGAACAGGCGGATGACCATACAGCCCAACCGTTGCGACTGGCGGATATTGTCCCCGGTGTGGTCAGCACCTACCAACCGCTAGCGCAAGAAAAGGGGGTACGGCTGGCCTACACGGTGCCAGAGGATTTACCTGCCATTTCCTGTGTGCATAATTGGCTGAAGCAGATTGTGATTAATCTGTTGCACAACGGCATTAAGTTCACGCCCAAGGGGGGACAGGTGAAGGTGCTGGCGAAGCAACAGGGCGAGTTTGTCCAACTGGATTTCCAAGACACAGGCATTGGCATCGCATCCAGCGAGATTCCCAAGATTTTCGATCGCTTCTACCGGGTGCGCCACACGGGGGCAGAGGACAACAGCGGCGCAGGACTGGGGCTGACGATTGTGCAACAGTTGTTGTTGCGCTGTGGGGGGTCGGTATCGGTTCGTAGTCGGGTGGGTGAAGGTTCGACGTTTACGGTGTTGTTGCCGATTTACAGCCCATCGAGGGATGGTGGTTAGGCAGAAAGATGGCTCGCGATCGCGCCATGCGAATCGAGACAGAACGGTTAGTGCTGCGGGATATGGCACTAACGGACTTGGATGATTTACTGGCGGTGTTTGCTGACCCGGAAACGATGCGGTTCTATCCCCAACCGTTTGACTGCCAGATGACCCAAGCCTGGATCGCGCGGAATCTCCAACGCTATGCCCAAGATGGTTTTGGCCTGTGGGCAGTCATCCTCAAAACCAATGGCGCGTTAATTGGCGATTGTGGCTTGGTGAGGCAGGAGGTTGAGGGTGTCCCAGTCGTGGAAATTGGCTATCACATCCGGCGGGATTTCTGGGGACAGGGGTTGGCCACGGAAGCGGCACAAGCCTGCCGGGATTACGGTTGGCATCACTTGGGGCTAGATCAACTGGTGTCGTTGATCAATCCAGCCAATATCGCCTCGCGTCGGGTGGCTGAGAAGAACGGCATGAGGTTAATCAAACAGGTGGAGTGGCACGGTCAATTAACCTGTGTGTATGCTGTGGAACGAGGTAACGCTTAGATATGGTTGCCGTCGCAACCCTGAGTGGCGGCAACCGTGTCTACCCTAGTTGTTGTGGACGCATAGTTATAGTTTTAGTCGCACATCGCATAATAGAGCTAACGATACAGAGCCTCTCTAACGACTGCTCAGGCA
>CAZJZR010000945.1:0-1726 GCA_964550475.1 uncultured bacterium | reverse complement strand
CATTGCCGTGTCCCTACAGCCATCCTGAGTGTTTTATTGTTTTGCAAGTCCCCGTATTCTTGCAAATTCTTGCAAATGCTGGGTTGGTTATGCCCATTCCAGTTGTATCCATTGGTTGATTGCCAGGCAACACCCATCAGGCAATGGTACTGCCCAAATGGGATAATTGGGTATAACGACGACGACGCTGATCACGCATCTCGTTGACCGCAGGATCAATCCAGGGAATCCAGGTAAAAAGTATGGCAAAGAAAGACATGCAAATGCTATACTAATTAATCGTATGGCGAGCGTCGCCAAGTGGTTAAGGCAGTGGATTGTGGTTCCACCACTCGTGGGTTCGAATCCCATCGTTCGCCCTGATGCCTATCGACCCAAGCCGATCCATAGTCAGGATCGCCCTTCCATAGGGTAGTCGCCAAACTAGCGTTTTGGGAAGATAAACCGAAAAGATACCCCAGTTTTGGACGTACTAGCTCCGATTCTGGGGTTTTCAAGTTTTAAGCCCTGGTGGCCGGATAATTGGTTTCCGGATAATTGGTGAGATCGAAATTTTGTGGTGATTGCTAATCGGTAAGGATCGCGACACGACAATACCGTGTCCGTGGAGTTCGGGGTGTGGGTACAGGATTAACTGGCAAGACCCTCTGATCGCAACCCTCAAGGACAAGCGTGAAACTACAATCCCCAGGGTGAACTGCCGTTCACCCCTACAGATTTCTCTGATCCTCAATGATTTTGTGTTTGAACCGATAACCTTGTACGGGCGTTGGCCTTGCCTGTGCTTTGCACATAGCATTCCGGCCATGATTTTTCGGTCATTCCCTAACTTAACTACCGGAATGCTTCGCCCCTACGTTGGGCAACACAAATTTAATTAGAACCAGAGATTTCTGTCTAGGGACATTATTTATCTGGAAATCCCTAACCCATGGAAAATTCACCGATTACCCATCACCAATTACCGATTACCCATTACCAATTACCAACTTGATCATTCATGAATCGAGCCATCCGGCATGATCGTGCCGCGCAGATCGGCATCGGTGAGGATGGTACGGGTGAGGTCGGCTCCGCGCAAGTTGGCCTGCTGCAACATCGCCCCCCGCAAGTTGGCATAGCTTAAATCAGCGTTTTCTAGGTTAGCTCCGCGCAGGTCGGTGGCGTAGAAGCGATCGCTGCTCCAGGTCGCCAAAATCGCCCGACACAGCTTGGCTCCGGCTAAATTGGCCTGTTGCAGCAATACCCCACTCAGATTGGCATAACTTAGATCTGCGTCAGTCAAAATGGCGTTGCCCAAGTCCGTCTGCTGGTCAGAGGTGGGGCGCAGATCCACCTCAAACAACATGGCGGCAGTTAGATTGGCTCCATTCAAATTGGCACCCGCCAAACAGGCTTTACCAATCCGCGCCGCTTCCAGATGGGTACCCACCATCTTGGCTCCACTCAAATCCGCTTCCCGCAGTTCCGCCTGGTTCAGATTTGCCCCACTCAAATCCGTTCCCCACAGGATGCTTTCACTTAAATTGGCATGGCTGAGGTTCGCCTGACTCAAATTAGACCGTCCCAGTCGAGTTTCTCGCAGATCGGCGTGGCTGAGATTGCCGTGGCTGAGGTTGATGCGGGTGAGGTCAGCCCCTTGCAGATTAATTGATGCCATCGCCGTATGGGGAAACTCGCGCTCTCCAGCGGCATAACGGCGTAGTAGTTCGGTGGCATCCATGGA
>CAZJZR010000944.1:0-1728 GCA_964550475.1 uncultured bacterium | reverse complement strand
CGGTGATGTGGCAAGCGTTGGAGCGGATCATTCCCGATATCCGCGATCGCACCCGTCTCACCTTGGTCGGCACACCCCTGACCCACCAACGGTTTCTCCGCCGCTATCGCGGTTCCTATGGCCCTGCCCTCGCCGCCGGGTCAACCACCTTCCCTGGCCCCCTTACCCCCTTACCCGGTTTACTCTGCTGCGGCGATTCCACCTTCCCTGGCATTGGCCTGCCCGCTGTGGCCGCCAGCGGCATGATTGCGGCTAATACTGTGGCCTCGGTATCACAACATTTGCAGATGTTGCGGCAAATCCAACCGCTGTCGTAGGAAGTTGGATGCTAACCATGCACCCGTAGCTGATGTGGAATCTGCACTACTAGCGGATCAAAATGAGTAGTGAACTTTTTGCCAAGACAAACGTCACACTGTCTACTTGCACATCGATCCCATTCTGGCCACCTTGGTAAACAGTCTCTTAGCCTATCCTTAAGGGTCGTGAAAAAATAAGCTGAACATTTGGCATTGGCTGTCAGCTAACAGCTATGAGCTAACAGCCAATGAAACCCATGAAGTTATTTCTTTACAAGCCCTTAGTGTTATTAGAGACTCATTGCAGTACAGAGGGATATGGCAAAGCACGTCAAACCTGGGACACACCAACATCAAGACGCACCAGTAACTTGATGCAAAACTTATGGGTTGTCTCAAGTCAAAACGTGTACTATTTAACACTTCTCACCATGTCATGGACTAACGCAGATGACAACCTGTACCTCAATACAAAAACTGGCGATCGCGACCGCTGGATCTGTCCTAACCACCCTTGCCATTAGTACAACGGCTCAAGCCCTGACGCTCAATAGCTCCAGCGGCTCTTGGAGCAATGCGGTGGGGGGAAGTGGCATCAATTACACCACCGTTGATGGTAAATCCCAGGTGCGCTGGGGTAGCCCTGTGGGCAGTCAACAAAGTGGTCTCGGTTTTACGGGGGTGGGGAGTACCACTATTCTCCCTGGGACTTCCTTCGTGGTGGGTACCCTAAGTCACTTTAACCAACCAATTTGGGCAGGTGCCGCATCTGGAGTTGATCTAACGATTAACCTCGATTTGGTGGGTTTGGGCAGTCACCTGTTTAAGTTCACCATGGCGATTGACGAAACCCCGAATAGTGGAACCTGTGCCTTCTACAGTGTGACCCCCTGTGCTGACAAAATTTCTTGGGTGAATGCCCAGGCACCCCAAACGTTTACCAGTGGCGGCAAGAACTACACCTTAACACTAACGGGATTCACCAATGCTCCGAATGGCTCTTTGGTGACGGATATAATTTCCCAGGAAGGTGGCAATAATGCGGCCTATCTCTATGCCAGCCTGACACAAGTGAAACCACCGACGGACGATGTGCCGGAACCCATGGGAGCTTTGGGACTGTTGGGCGCGATCGCCCTAGGTTGGTGGCGTAAACCCAAAGTTGCGTAAGAATCCCAGAGATTTCATCGACCCTGCCTCATAAACATATGTGGGCTAGTGGAGCGTCATAGCTAGTTTTTAGGGTAAATTCCTACGGAATTTACCCTAAAACCTGTTGACAGGTAACCGTTCACTCCCCGTCAGAGGAGGAACAAGCGGGCACAGCCGGGCGTATTGCACGTTTGGGGGAGGGGCGGTTAAAACCGCATCTACAAAGAACTAAACCCGCCTACGCGGGTTTCAAAACCCTTAGTCCGCGTAGGCGGAC
>CAZJZR010000943.1:0-1732 GCA_964550475.1 uncultured bacterium | reverse complement strand
CCCCAAATCCAGTTCAAACCCATCGAGTCCGGTCAGCAGTTGCCCCTGTTCAGCGGTGGGATGGGGCAATTGGTGCGGATCGGTCAGTTGCAAGATCCGACCATCGCGCAAGCTTAACCCCGTTCGCAGTACGAGGGGTGGGGATTGGCTGGGATCACGGGGTTGGGTGGATAAGGTTAGCTGCTGGGGGTGAATGATCGCTGTCATCGGCTCAAATGCAGTCGGATCGGCAATGGGCTGGGTCAGGTGTTGGCCAAACTGCTGCAACAGTTCCGCGATCGCCCCTGCCAGTAGGGGAGCCTGCAACGACGCATTCAGATCCGGTTCCTCTAGCCGCAGGTGACAGTCCACCGGAATCGGAGCCAGCAACCGCAACGGCTGCCCCCGCATTACCTGCCCCAAATTAATCCGAATCTGTTCAGCAGTGAGTTGCATCTGAGTCAGGTGCAGACCGCGATACACCGCCCGCTGTGCCGTAATGCTCACCTCCGGGATATGACCCGCCAGCAGTTGGCGATCGCCGCCCGTAATCTGCACGTGCAACTCCTCCACCTGCTCCACTTGGGTGCGTAACCACAGCCCCAACGCCGGAGACAGGACTTTGCTGATTAATTTGCTGCCAGTGGGTGGGGTGGGGGACACAGATCGGGAGTGGGTGGGGAGGTGGGTAGATGCGTGGGTGGGTGAATGGGTGAGTGGGAAAGAGCGTGAATATAACATCCCCAATCCCCCAGTAGGGGCAAACTGCCGTTCGCCCTGACAGATTTGTGTCTAGTTACAAGGGGTACGTTGCCTGAGCGAAGTCGAAGGCAACGTCAAGACCCATCAATGGAATAGGATGGCCTCCAGTTTTTCTAGGGCGGTGGCGAGGTCGTCGTTGATGATTTGGATGTCGAATTCGGCGGCGGCGGCGATTTCGGTGCGGGCGCGTTCTAGGCGACGGGCGATCGCGGCTTCCGAGTCTTGGGAACGATTGCGGATGCGGCGTTCCAACTCTTCAAACGAGGGCGGTAGGATGAAAATCCGCAGGGCATCGGGGAAACTTTGCCGCACTTGCCTCGCCCCTTCCAATTCAATTTCTAAAATCATCGATTTGCCATGGCGGGTTTGTTGCTCCACGGGTAACCGGGGTGTGCCGTAGTAATTCCCGGCAAACTCCGCCCACTCCAGCAATTGTCCTGCCGCTACCATCTGTTCAAATTCTTGTCGGGTGACGAAGTAATAATGTTTGCCGTCAATTTCATCCGGTCGCGGTTCACGGGTGGTGGCGGAAACAGAGAGGTAGAGTTCGGGATGATTGGTCAGCAGCGATCGCAGCAACGTTCCCTTGCCCACGCCACTGGGGCCAGTAAATACAATCAACCGTCCCCTCCCAGCAGCAGCCTCCGGATGAGCGGATTCTGGTTCAACGGATGCAGACTCGGACAAAGGTAAAGAATCGTTGGACATGCGGATGGGAAAAGGATCAATCAGGGAAGGTGGTCACGATGCGATCGCGGCAGAGTTGTGCTTGCGGCGGCACCATCAGATTAGAGTACAGTCACTGCGTCTAACTTGATGCTGCAAACCTAACAACAGACAACTTGCCAACAATTGCCAACAACAGTTATTCATCCTACCCCGCTTGTCAAGCTATGGCAGACCCAATCTCAGGGCTTGTTTGCTAAGGGCTTGTAAAGAAATAACTTCATAGGTTTCATTGACTGTTAGCTAATAGCTTTAGCTAATAGCT
>CAZJZR010000942.1:0-1739 GCA_964550475.1 uncultured bacterium | reverse complement strand
ATCAGCGATCGCAAACAGATGGAATCGGCACTGCAATTAAGTGAAGTCCAGTTTGGCACTGCGTTTAACGGCACGGCAGTGGGTATGGCCTTGGTGGACTTACAGGGGTATTTTCTCCGTGTCAATGCGGCTCTGTGTGCGTTCCTGGGTTATACCGAAGCCGAACTGCTCCAGCGGTCTTTCCAAGAAATCACTGACCCCGACGACTTACCCACCAATCTGGAGTTCTACACCAAAACCCTCAAGGGTGAAATTGATCACTACGAGTTTGAAAAGCGATATATCCATAAGCATCGGCAAATCCTTTGGGCATTGGTCAGTGTGTCCTTGATTCGCGATCAGGACGGCACCGCCCTCTACTTTGTTGTCCAAGCGCAAGATATTTCCACTCGGAAGCAAACCGAACTGGCTTTACAGGAAAGTAAACGATTTATTCAACAAATTGCCGACTCGTCTCCCAACATCCTTTACCTCTACGACCTCAACGAACAACGCAATCTGTACGTCAATCGAGAAATTACTCAGGTACTCGGTTATACACCCGCTGAAATCCAAGCCATGGGTGAAGCGTTTTTGGCCACTGTGATGCACCCGGATGATGTGGCTCGTCTGCCGGAACAGATTCGGCGACTGAATGCCGCTGCTCCAGGTGAAGTGGTTGAGTTTGAGTATCGGATGCGGCACGCCAATGGGGACTGGCGGTGGCTCTGTAGTCGGGATTCGGTATTTAACACCAATCCCGATGGCACCGTCGCCCAAACTTTGGGCACGGCTGAGGATATCAGCGATCGCAAAGCCGCAGAACAAGCCCTGCGAGACTCGATGCGGCGTTACCAAACGCTGATTGAAAATTCCCCCGACATGATCCAACGGTTTGATCGGCAATTCCGTCACCTCTATGTCAGTCCCTCGTTGTGTCAATTGATGGGCTTGTCAGTGGAGACGATGCTGGCTAAAAGCTGTCGGGAGTTACAGTTTGCCCCGGCCATGGTGGAGATGTGGGAGGCGGCTGCGACGCAGTTGCTGGCCACTGCCCAAAACCAAATCATTGAATTTGAGGTGGATACCCTGGAGGGGCCACGGGCATTTGAAATGTTGATGGTGCCGGAAGCGGACGACCAAGGCGCGATCGACTCGATTTTGTGTATTTCCAGAGACGTAACCGAGCATAAACAAACCGAACGCGCTTTACACCAACAGGCCGAACAACAGCGGTTGTTAGCCCGGATTATGCAACGGGTGCGGCAATCTTTGGATCTGACCGCAATTCTCAATACCACGGTAACGGAATTACATCAGGTGTTGCAGTGCGATCGCGTCTTGGTCTATCAGATTTTGCCGGATGGCACCGGGAAAGCGATTGCTGAATCCGTTTCTCCGGGCTGGCCGGTAATTCTCGACCGGGTCTTTCCAGAAGAAATTTTTCCCCAAGAAAACTATGACCGCTATGTGCAAGGGCGCATCTTTGCGCTTGGGGATTTGGAGGTTGACCCGGTGCTGCCCTGCTTGGTGGAGTTTCTGCGCGGCCTGCACGTGCGAGCCAAGCTGGTGGTGCCGATTATTCAGCACGCGGTACAGCAATCAGAGGCCGGTGATGCCTGCCTGGAACAGCCGACATTGTGGGGGTTGCTGATTGCTCACGCATGTGCGGCTCCGCGCCAGTGGCAAGTCTGGGAAGTGGATTTGTTAAACCAATTGTCGGGACAGGTGGCGATCGCCATCCAACAGTCGCAACTGTA
>CAZJZR010000941.1:0-1745 GCA_964550475.1 uncultured bacterium | reverse complement strand
CCTATGGGTGCTGGGATATGTTGGGCAATGTCTGGGAATGGACGGATTCCTGGTTCGACGGCTATCCCGGTTTCACCGCCTATCCCTATCCGGGCTATTCCCAAACCTACTTTGATGGGGAACACCGAGTCCTGCGGGGCGGCAGTTGGGCCACCCGACCCTGGGCACTGCGATCGCCCTTCCGCAATTGGTACCATCCCGGAGTCCGGCAAATCCTGGCTGGATTCCGCTGCGCCACAACTGAGGACTAACCCGCCTGATTCCCCGTCCGCTGATCACAACCCTATTCCCTTCAGAGCTTCCCCAATGGGATAATCATTGGTTAGCGATTAACTGTAACGGGTCACATCTCCCAGTGAACCAAGAGAGTGGGTTTTACCCGCGTGTTCCTCCCCTGAGCAGGCGTGACCCGCTACAACCCAACTAGATCGGCAATGATGAAGTCTTTTTCCTCGACTGAATTATCACAATCGAGCCTTTGATCTCTGCTTCCTTTTTCAGCTACGAAGGAGAACCCCTTTGATTGCAACTCCCCTTAAGACAACTAAATCGCAAGAAATCTTTTCCGCTGCCCAAAAACTCATGCCGGGTGGTGTCAGCTCCCCGGTGCGAGCCTTCAAATCCGTGGGCGGTCAACCCATCGTCGTCGATCGGGTTAACGGTGCCTACCTGTGGGACGTGGATGGGAACCAATACATTGATTATGTCGGTACTTGGGGACCTGCCATCTGTGGCCATGCTCACCCAGAGGTGATTAAGGCTTTACATGAAGCCCTGGAAAAAGGCACCAGCTTTGGTGCCCCCTGCGTGTTGGAAAATGTGCTGGCGGAGATGGTGATTGATGCCGTCCCCAGCGTTGAAATGGTTCGGTTTGTCAACTCCGGCACCGAAGCCTGTATGGCCGTCCTGCGGCTGATCCGCGCCTTCACCAAACGGGATAAGGTGATCAAGTTTGAAGGCTGCTACCACGGCCACGCCGATATGTTCTTGGTCAAGGCTGGATCGGGGGTCGCCACGTTGGGCTTACCCGACTCCCCCGGTGTCCCCGAATCCACCACCCGCAACACCCTCACCGCCCCCTACAACGATTTGGAAGCGGTTAAAGCCCTGTTCCAGGAAAACCCAGACGAAATCGCGGGTGTCATTTTGGAACCCGTGGTGGGTAATGCTGGATTCATTCCGCCCGATGCCGGATTTTTAGAAGGACTGCGGGAACTAACCAACGAACACGGGGCATTACTCGTCTTTGATGAAGTGATGACGGGATTCCGGATTGCCTATGGCGGTGCCCAAGAGAAGTTCAACATCACCCCCGACCTAACCACCATGGGCAAGGTGATTGGTGGCGGCTTACCGGTGGGTGCCTATGGTGGCCGCAAGGACATCATGGCGATGGTGGCTCCCGCTGGCCCCATGTACCAAGCCGGTACGCTGTCCGGCAATCCCCTGGCGATGACGGCTGGGATCAAGACCCTGGAACTGTTGCGCCAACCCGGTACCTACGAGACCTTGGATCGGATCACTAAGAAACTGAGCCAAGGCTTGTTGGACATTGCCAAGGAAACCGGGCACGCCGCCTGTGGGGGACAAATCAGTGCCATGTTCGGCCTGTTCTTCACCGCTGGCCCAGTACATAACTACGAGGATGCCAAGAAGTCCGATTTAGGCAAGTTTAGCCGGTTCCATCGCGGCATGTTGGAGCGGGGGATTTATCTGGCTCCGTCTCAGTTTGAGGCTGGGTTCAC
>CAZJZR010000940.1:0-1747 GCA_964550475.1 uncultured bacterium | reverse complement strand
ATCAACTGCGACAACTGGGCTGGAACGATCCGCCTGTGGAGTTGCTGGTGTTGAGTGCCTGTCAGACGGCGATCGGCGATGAAGCAGCGGAATTGGGTTTTGCCGGATTGGCGGTGCGGGCGGGGGTGAAGTCGGCTCTGGGTAGCCTGTGGCCAGTCAGTGACGAAGGCACGTTAGCCATGATGAATGAGTTTTACCAACAGTTGGCTCGCGAGGAAGTGAGGATCAAGGCGCAAGCCCTACGCCAAGCCCAAATTGCCATGCTCTCCGGCAAGGTAAAGGTGGAAAATGGCAAGTTGATCGGGGTGCGGGGCAATCCGGTGTTACCAGAGGAATTGGCCATCCAACTGATCGACCACGACCTCTCCGATCCCTACTACTGGGCAGGATTCACCATGGTCGGCAGTCCTTGGTAGGGGCACCAGGCACACCTGATCAGCAAAGCTGGTGACTGAAGCTGGTGATTGATCTGCTGCGAGCGTTCCAACCGATGCCACTGGTGGCCGTCCACGGGGTTTGGGATTATCGCATTTTGGTGAGCGATGTGGCTCAACGTCCGCAAGCCCACCTGTATGGGTTTAATCTCCGCGATCGCATCCCCAGTTTTGCCTTGCCGTTACAGCCAGACGACAACCCGGTGATGGTGGATTTACAGCCGCTCCTCCACACGGTTTACGATCAGGGCAATTTCGATTTGCGAATTGACTACACCCAAGCCGTGCCAGATCCAGCGTTATCAGAGGGCGATCGCGACTGGGTACACCAGTGTCTCAACAGCGGGTGAGTGGTGATCATCGCAGCAGCATTGCCCTATTCGCACCTACGCACCCATCCCAGAATATTGCCGCAACCCTTGCCGCCACACCCAACGGTTGCATAAAAATACCACGCCAATCCACCCCACCATGGCCAACAGCCCTTGGGGAATATTGACAGGTAACCCCACCAAAATGGCAGCGGGAAAATGAATCATGTAGGGAAAGGGAGTCCACTGGACGATCGCCCGGACACTGGCGGGGAATACTTCCAACGGGGCAATGATGCCGGAGAGAAACAGGTAGACTAAAAACCAAAATTGCTCGATCGCATTGGCGCGTTCTGTCCAGAAGGCCAGCATGGCAAAGGTGTACTGAATCAGAAACCGCAAGCTAAAGGACAGGACAATCACGCCAACGGTGAGCAATCCTTGATCCCACCGAGGCAACCACCACGCCTTGGGGTACAGCAGAAAAAACAGCACCACCAAAACCACCACAAAGGGGAAGCGGGCAAATCGCTCGGCAATGTGGGAAATGAAGTAATGCCAACCGGGATCCAAGGGTTGCAGCAACCGAGTGGACAATTTACCTTGCACAATGTCCTGCTCTAAGTCCCACATTACCCAAACCACATTGAACTGCCGCATCACAAACGCCGCTAGGAAGTAACGGGCAAAATCCAACGGTGCCAGCCCAAACCGTCCGCCTGCGGATGCCTGCATCCAAATCCCCATCAGGATAAACGGTAAACTGCCCGATAACGCCCACAGCAGTAACTCGGCTCGATATTCCACCATGTAGGCATAGTAGGTGGTCAATAAGGCGTGGACAATCCGCAGTGCCCGCTTCACAGGTATGACCTCAACTTAATCAAATTAATCAAGTTCAAGTTAATAGACCTCTTGCAAATTAGGTTCTACGCCGCCAATCCTTCCCCACCCTTCGGGAAGAGCGAAGCTCTACATCCCCCTTTCTTGAATGCCCCTTGG
>CAZJZR010000939.1:0-1752 GCA_964550475.1 uncultured bacterium | reverse complement strand
GGTGACCGAAATTGCTTCGGATCTCACGGGCGAAGAACTCGCAAGTGAAGCACATCCACGCCTACACCAATCGGATCCTGCCATTCACAGTCGATCGCAGCACACTAAATATCGCACCAACGCTCAAATCCGCTATCAAGCAAGACATCAATTACGCCAACCTCGTTCTAGGCTACAAACCGTCTCTACAACCCGGAAGGTACCGCAGGGTGTTCATCAGTCGGCTTTCAATGGGTATAAACGGTTGATCGATGTGGCCGGAGCTGTGTTCGGGCTAACGTTATTAGGGGTGTTATTGGTACCGATCGCGCTCGCCATCCGGTTAGATAGCCCAGGGCCAATTTTTTACAGTCAAGTCCGCTGTGGTTTAAAAGGTAAGCCTTTCCGGATTTGGAAGTTTCGCTCCATGGTTTGCCAAGCGGAACATTTACAACATCTCGTCTCCAATCAAGCCAAAGGCGGAATTTTCAAGAATAAACACGATCCCCGTGTTACTCGTGTGGGTTGCTTTCTGCGGAAAACTAGCTTGGATGAATTCCCGCAATTTTGGAATGTGCTGCGGGGTGAAATGAGTTTAGTGGGCACCCGTCCACCCACGGTATCTGAAGTGCTGACCTACAAACCGCACCACTGGGATCGCCTACGGGTGAAACCAGGCATTACTGGCGAGTGGCAAGCCAATGGTCGCTCCTCGGTGTCAGATTTTGAGGACGTGGTGCAGATGGATCTGGACTACCAACGTAAGTGGTCAGTCCTCTACGACTTGCGATTAATTTGGAAAACCATCCAAGTCGTGTTCACCGGACATGGCGCGTATTGAAGTCCTGACCCTGTAACCTGACGATGGTCAGTACATGAAGTCAGCACATGAAGATTGACAGAGGAAACCCATTCCACTTGCCCGGATCTATCCCCCAACTGTTGGATACACCCTCATATAGGCATGAAGTGTAGGTAATGGGATGGTCTCTCCATTGCCTACATTCCATGCCCCAATCAGCATGATTTTCCTAATTCTCAATGATTTTGTGTTTGAACCGATAACCTTGCAGGGGCGAAGCATTCCGGCCATGATTTTTCGGTTATCCCCTAACTTAACTACCGGAATGCTTCGCCCCTACGGTGGACAACACAAATTTAATTAGAACCAGTGATTTTCAAGCGCACTCAATCACACAAACTTCAGCTATTGCACTTCGGTCAGCTTAATTACGTAGGGAATGTATTTTTTCTGGGCGTAGGAACCCACCCAAACCCGATACCGTCCGGCTAGCCATTGCCCTGCAATCCCAGGATTTTTGCCTTGGTAGTCATCGTTACACCACGTTCCTCCAGGTCCGGCAATCACCAGCGTGGTGTCTTCTGCGCTCTGGACTTGCAAACTGAGGTAGTTAAAAAAGCTGGTCAGGGTGAGGATATGATCCGGTTCGCGGTCTAAGAAGCCACTACAGGGGCCAGTATCCGTGGATTCTCGTCCTGTAATCGTTTTAGCCTCCACCTCCCCGCCACTAATGCCTCGGATGGTCATCGGGTCTGGGGAGAATTTGGGTCGTAGGGTAACCCGCTCAAAGATGGGAGCTGTCTGGGTCAGTCCTGGCAAGCTGACCAACACTCCACCCAGGGCAAAAGCGGTGCCTATGCAGAATCGAGACCAACGAAACCGATCGATTTCCCGGAACATGGCAGCCTCAAAGAGTACTCGCTCAACAATTTACCGCCTCTGAGACGAACAAACAAGGGTTAAAGTTCCTG
>CAZJZR010000938.1:0-1760 GCA_964550475.1 uncultured bacterium | reverse complement strand
ACCGGGGAACCCACCAGCTACCCCACGTCCACGACCGGGGAACCCTCCAGCCACCCCACGTCCACGACCAGGGAAAGCACCGACACACGTCGTGGTGCCACCACTGCCCGTGGTGGTAATCGTATTTATGGAATTGGTGCCGAGTAAGCCCGTTGGACCGAGATTAAACGTGGACAAGGTAACGCTGTCATTAATACCCTGCCCTGGGAACGTGCCCAACAACCCTGGAAAACTATTGGTGACGCTAATCCCTTGGCTAGGAAATCCAACCGTTACCCCCAACCCGTCAGAGGCTGGATTGCTGATGTTAATTGGATCGCCCGCGAGAATGCCGCCAATCGGGGGAAAGCTGTCCGATTGAGCCACAGGCAACGGCACAAAGCTGGGGTTGAGGACACCAAAATTGGTGATATTGGCTTGGTCTTTCAGAGCCGCAATCGTTTCAGCTTGGACTTGCGCGATCGCCGCATCCCCAGTCGGAGTCGAATCACTCTGGTCTAAGTTCAGCCCATCAACCAACTCACTGGTTTGGTAAAAAGTTTTCAGGTCAAAGTCATAGACTTGGCGAATCCGATCCTTCACCACCACCGCCATCTGTCCACCTTTGAGCGGTTGCCGTTGGGTGCCATCCTGGTTAAACACCTCAATACCGCTATCCGTTAATGCCCCTACCAGTGTGGTGTTGGTAGCCGGATTGTACCGAACAAACAGTGCAGAGCCTTGAATGCCAGCGGTGACATTGGGTGTACGGACTTGGGTTCTGCCTTGCTTGGGCGGAATCAGCAGTAAGGCCGTACCATTGGAGAGTTGCAGCGTCCGACTCTTGGGCACAAACCAAAACACCGCCTGTTCCCCCATCCGCGCTAGGGAACCATCATTGAACCGGAGTTCGGCAAACGATGAGCGGGCTGTCGCGACCCCATCACCGGGCACCAACACATCGGCCTTCTTAGCCAGACGGGGTTGTTGTTGTTGGGGCATCAGTTGGACTCGATTTCGCAATGCCGCTACCACTGCACGGTTCAGGGGAGTTTGCGCTTGTACTACTCCCCCGCCCAGACCACTCACAACTAGGGCTACTGAAACACCTGATAGGGTGATGAGAAGCTTTGAACGCAGGGTTTGTAGCATAACCATTCCTCGCTTTATACGTAATTCCACGTAAGCCAAAATTGAGCGATCGCCTGACTAATAGTTAACTTATAGTTTTGACTTATGGTTGAGTGATTGTTGGTAGCGCAAACTCCCTTAACTAACAACTTGCGGTTTCATCTATCGCCATCAACCACAGTCAGGAATGGCAGAATCGCCACTGGGTTGAATGATAAATTGTGTCAGTAAACTGTGTCAGTTAAATCTGGGTTGCCGCAAGCAGCATAAACCTTAAGCTGATAATCAATAGCCTAAGATCCGAAAATTCATTTAAACAAATCTAGGCATTGTTACAATCAGGGAAAATACGAACATCCACAGACTGAGTAGCGATCGCCACCTAGATTTTTACGACTACTGACCTGCCCCACCTCGACTATAACAAGCAAAGCCTGAGACTGCCTAGGGTTTGTGAACTGATTTGACTAAATCTTGCACTTTTTTCAGGACATATTTTTAGGACAGTCAGCTTTCAGGACAGACAGCGGCAGAATTGCCATCGCCCAATTGTCAATTATCGATCGCCAATCATCAATTGCTAGTTGTCAATGCTATCCATAGAGACTTTCTAAATTAAACTTGGTTTTCTTGAAAAAGTCCGTAATATT
>CAZJZR010000937.1:0-1774 GCA_964550475.1 uncultured bacterium | reverse complement strand
TTCTTGTAGATGCGGTTTTAACCGCCCCTCCCCCAAACGTGAAATACGCCCGATGGAATCGGATGCAGTCGGAGGGTTGGCTTGAGGATTTGGACTTGATTTGGCATAGTTAAAGAGATGTTTGGCGGTGACCATGCTGCTGTGAGCCGCTCCCATCAATCGGTTTAGCTTTGTATCCCCTCTCCTCCAGTCCCCGTGCCTCATGAGTCTTGCCATTGACTTTGGTACCAGTAACACCGTTGTTGCCCGTTGGAATCCGGTGACCCAACAACCCGAAACGTTGACTCTGCCTGGCTTGTCGATGAAGTTAGGGCAGAATCCACCCCTGATTCCCAGCGTTGTCTATGTGGAGAATGGTGCCGCTGACCAAGTGTTGGTAGGGCAACAGGTGCGCGATCGCGGCCTTGACCTCAGTAGCGATCGCCGCTTTTTCCGCAACTTTAAGCGCGGCATTGGCACCAGCATCCAAGGCTTTTTACCAGAACTGGATGGCCAACTGATCACCTTTGAACAAATTGGTCAGTGGTTTCTCCACCGGACGATCAACGCCATCCGTACCATTCCCTTACCCGTTGACTCGCTGGTGGTCACCGTGCCCGTAGATAGTTTTGAAGCCTATCGCCATTGGTTAGGGCAAGTGTGCCAAACCCTGGATGTGGAACAGGTGCGGATGTTGGATGAACCAACAGCGGCGGCACTGGGCTATGGGTTGGGCGATCGCGAACTGTTGTTAGTTGTAGACTTTGGTGGCGGCACGCTGGATTTATCGCTGGTGCAATTGGATTTGGGGCAATCCGGCACCCAAAAACCACTGGGCTTCATCCTTAAATGGGGGGAAAAACTGATGGCAGAAACCTCCAGCCAACGGATGAAAACGGCGCGAGTGTTGGCAAAGGCGGGGCAAAATCTGGGCGGAGCCGATATCGACAACTGGCTGGTCGATCATTTCAGTCAAACCCAGGGATTAATCCCCAGTCCCCTGACGACACGGTTGGCCGAAAAGCTGAAAATCCAACTGTCGTCGCAAACCCAAGCCCAAGAGGTCTATTTCAACGACGAAACCTTGGATAGCTATGAATTAGCCCTCGACCGGACACAGTTTGAAGCAATTCTGACCCAACGGCAATTTTTTGCTCAGTTGGATGAAGCCATGACCCAAGTGCTGCAACAGGCGCGGCGACAAGGGGTAGAGGCGGCGAACATTGACGCAGTATTGCTGGTGGGTGGCACGGCACAAATCCCAGCAGTACAAACCTGGATTCGCCAATATTTTGACGCGAGCAAAATCCGCTCTGAGAAACCATTTGAGGCGATCGCCCAAGGGGCATTGCAACTGAACCAAGGCATTGAGCTGAAGGATTTTCTGTATCACAGCTACGGCGTGCGTTACTGGAACCGCCGCCAACAGTGCCACGGCTGGCACCCGATCATCAAAGCCGGACAACCCTATCCCATGGCCGATCCAGTGGAATTGGTTCTGGGGGCATCGGTAGACAACCAACCCAGCATTGAACTGATTATTGGCGAACTGGGTGCAGAGACCAAGGGAATGGAGGTATTTTTTGACGGCGATCGCCTGATCACCCGCATTCTGGCCGCTGATCAAGTCCAAGCCCAACCCCTGAATGACCGCGACGGTGCCCGCAATATCGCCCAACTGAACCCCGTCGGCCATCCCGGCAGCGATCGGATTAAGGTACAGTTCTGGGTAGACGCACAGCGATTTCTCCGCATCACCGTCGATGACCTCCTAACCACCGAAACCCTACTAGAC
>CAZJZR010000936.1:0-1776 GCA_964550475.1 uncultured bacterium | reverse complement strand
ACTAGTTGCGTCTCGTATAGGGATATGATGATTTTGATAGCGCACTGTCAATAGAACCGCTTGCGGTGCGGGAGCGATGCCTCCCGTCGTCAACCCTAAAGTAGTGAAACATCTGGCGTGAAGCATTCTGGCTGAGAAGCAGCGTGTTTCTCAGGGCATTCTGGCTTTACAGATTTGGCTAACTGTTGGGAAAGTGGCTCAAACGTAATGTGAATTGGGGCGAAAGACTGTAGAAACGTGGACTTAAACCAGATTTTTAAGACTGCTAATCCAATTATTGGTGTTGTTCACCTCTTGCCCTTGCCCACCTCACCGTGCTGGGGCGGCAACCTCAAACCCGTCATTGACCGGGCAGAGCAAGAAGCAACGGCTCTGGCTGCTGGCGGGGTGGACGGGATTATGATTGAAAATTTCTTTGATGCGCCGTTTCCCAAAGATACCGTTGATCCGGCGGTGGTGAGTGCCATGACCATGATCGCCCGTCGGATCATGCGGTTGGTGGCTGTGCCAATTGGGATCAATGTGCTGCGGAATGATGCCCATAGCGCGATCGCGATCGCGGCCTGCACCGGAGCGAAGTTCATTCGGGTGAACGTGCTGACTGGCGTGATGGCAACGGATCAGGGGTTTATTGAAGGTCAAGCCCATCAGCTTTTACGCTATCGCCGCGAATTGGGTAGTGATGTTAAGATTCTGGCCGATGTGCTAGTAAAACATGCCCGTCCCCTGGGTACGCCGAACCTGACCGTCGCCGTGCAAGACACGATTGAGCGAGGCTTGGCTGATGCCGTTATCCTGTCCGGTTGGGCAACGGGTAGCCCCCCCAACCCAGAGGATTTAGAACTAGCCCAAACTGCCGCTAGGGGCACGCCCGTGTTTATTGGCAGTGGAGCCGATCCTGAGAATATCGGCAAGCTGATCCAATTTGCGGACGGTGTAATTGTTGCCAGTGCCCTCAAACGGCACGGACGACGCGATCAACCCATCGATCCTAACCGGGTCACCCGTTTTGTGGAAGCGGTGCGCCAAGGGGTAAAGGGAGACAGTCTCCCCCATCCTATCGCTGCCCCGGTAACCTTACCCAGTGGATAGGCTGATCCGCATTGACCAACTGGATAACTCATGCCAATCAAACCGATGAAGTGGAGCGTTGGTGAAATTATCACAGCCTATAGTCAAGGTCATTTTTTAATGGCCGATGAGGATGGGCAGAATCTTGGTTGGTACACCAGTTTGCAACGGACGTTGATCCCGTTGGATGAGCGGTTTTGTTATCCGCGATCGCTGCGCCGCATCCTCAACCAAAATCGGTTTCGAGTGGCGGTCAATCAAGCCTTTGCCGCAGTGGTTGATGGTTGTGCCGATCGCGAAACCACTTGGATTTCCGACGAACTGAAGCAAATTTACTTCATGCTTCACCAAGCAGGGGTGGCCTTCAGTTTTGAAACTTGGCAGGGTGATGACTTGGCAGGCGGAATTCTGGGTCTAGTGGTTGGCGGGGCATTTATTGGTGAATCAATGTTTTATCGCATTCCCGATGGCTCTAAGGTGGCGATGGTCAAATTGGTAGAACGGTTGCGAGAACGCCAATTTGTTCTATTCGATGCCCAAATGATGAACCCTCATCTAGCACGATTTGGAGCCTATGTAGTCAGCGATCGCCAATACGATCGCCTACTCAAACAAGCACTTCAACGCACATGCAGCTTAACGGATTGATAGCCACCCATCGCACTCCCAAGTGAGTTGTTAATTCATTACATTAATTCATTACAT
>CAZJZR010000935.1:0-1780 GCA_964550475.1 uncultured bacterium | reverse complement strand
GGGTAACTATTCAGGTTGATCAACGCTCGATTGCTCGATCTAAAAGGGTTGGGAAACCCAACCCCTACAATGCCATCTGTTGTTTGGTGTGTAGGGGCGCGGTTTCCGCGCCCTAGATTCGGCTACCTGAATACTTACGGAAAAGCTGATTTTGGCATTGCCACATCCGATTTAGTTTTGCTTCGCAGTCACGGGCATCCAGTGGTGGTATTGGCGGCGATTTATCAACACTCGCCCTTTGTAAAGTGTTAAAACACCTGGCTCAAACCCTCCGGCAAAATTCCCGATTGGCCGACATTGTAGGTCGATTAGGGGGTGAAGAATTTGGCCTTCTGCTTGTCCATACTTCGGCATCAGAGGGGATCAACTTTGCCGAACGATTGCGATCGCTCATTGAACAGGATTTAATTGCCCTAGATACCACCTCAGTAGCCATTACAGTCAGCATTGGTCTGGCCACGTTGACCACAGATATTTCTGATTTAGATAGTTTTTTAAAGCAGGCGGATCAAGCACTCTATCAAGCCAAAAATTCCGGTCGGAATCAGGTGGTAGAGTGGCAGAGTCCGCACGCCTAAAAGCCGAAGAGATCAACCTTTGCTGATCATCTATTCCATTGTGCTCAATGGTTTTCAACTTTGCTGGCTCCCAAATACAACTCCCCAACCTTCGGATCGTTGAGCAAATCAACCCCTTTGCCTTCAAACCGATCGCGCCCTGTATCCAACACATAACCGCGATCGGCCATGGCTAGGGCTTTGCGGGCATTTTGTTCCACCAACATAATCGCGGTACCTTGGCGATTGATCTGTTGAATTTGTTCAAACACACTGGTAACCAAAATTGGGGACAGGGCTGCCGATGGCTCATCCAACACCAGCAAACTGGGTTGCAGCATCAAGGCTCGTCCCATCGCCAGCATTTGCCGTTCCCCACCGGACAGAGTGCCTGCCCGTTGCTGCCGCCGAGTAGCCAAGACTGGAAATGTCTCAAACACCTGCTGCTTCAACGGTTGTAGCGGCACATCGCGGACAAACGCCCCCATTTCCAAGTTTTCTTCCACCGTCAGCGACGGAAACACATTGGCGATTTGGGGCACATAACCCATCCCCAACTGGACAATCTGATCCGATCGCAGCCCCGTAATTTCTTTTCCATTCAACGTAATCCGGCCTTGATGGGGGGTGAGTAAGCCAAAAATAGTTTTCGCTAACGTAGACTTGCCTGCGCCGTTGGGACCCACCACCGTCACCAACTCACCGGGATAAATTTTGAAATTTACCCCCTGAAGAATGTCTAAGTCTTTGATGTAGCCAGCATAGACATCTTCAACGTGGAGTAAGGGAGAGGGTGCATTCATGGGCGCAATCTAATTCGACGTAATTCTTAATTCAACCGATGGGGACGGGACTGATCCGCATCCCTCTACTTCAATGTACAACGGCTCTCCGGTCTTACAGCGTTTCTTGCTGGCTTGGGCGGGGGTGAACCTGCCGCCGTCCATGCGGGATCAGGGTAAGATGGCTCTAGTCACCCGCTGCGGCCTTATCCCATTCTGTATCCTTTTTCATGGCTGATTTACAAGCACTCCATCAGATCGCCTTGACCCTGCATCGCCAAGGGCAATTCACCGAAGCCGAACAGTGTTACCGCCAAATTTTGCAACTGGATGCGGCGGATTGGGATACGTGGAATAATTTGGGGGCGTTATATTACGGAATGCAGTGGTATGAGGCGGCACTGGAGGCGGTGCAGACGGCCTTGACCAGCGATCGCCCCA
>CAZJZR010000934.1:260-1784 GCA_964550475.1 uncultured bacterium | reverse complement strand
TTCGCAACGAAAATGAACGCAGTCGCCTCAAGGCGTTGGCGATTTTGATTAAGCCTGCTGGGATGGGCTTGTTAGTGCGGACTGAGGCCGAAGGGGTGGCGGAAGAAGCCATTCTGGAGGATCTGGAATTTCTGCAAAAACAATGGGAGGCGATTCAACAGGAAGCCCTATCCACTCGCCCGCCTGCCTTGCTAAACCGGGATGATGACTTCATCCAACGGGTGCTGCGGGATGTGTACAGCAGCGATGTCAACCGGATTGTGGTCGATTCACCCACGGGGGTGAAGCGGGTGAAACAACACCTGATGAACTGGAGCGGTGGTAAGTCGCCTCAGGGGGTGTTGATTGACCAGCACCGAGAACGTGCTTCGATTTTGGAGTATTTCCGGGTGAATGCGGCGATTCGCGAAGCCCTGAAACCTCGTGTGGATTTACCTTCTGGCGGTTACATTATCATTGAGCCGACAGAAGCCCTGACGGTGATTGATGTGAACTCTGGATCGTTTACGCGATCGGCGACGGCACGGGAGACGGTGCTGTGGACGAACTGTGAAGCGGCGACGGAGATCGCTCGTCAACTGCGCCTGCGGAATTTAGCTGGGGTGATTATTGTTGACTTCATCGATATGGATTCCCGCCGGGATCAGCTTCAAGTGATTGAGCATTTCAACAAAGCTCTGAAGGCGGATAAGGCGCGTCCACAAATTTCCCAATTGTCGGAATTGGGCTTGGTGGAATTGACCCGGAAACGCCAAGGCCAAAATGTTTACGAGTTGTTTGGTCGCCCCTGTCCCAGTTGTGGTGGCTTGGGTCACTTGGTGCATCTGCCGGATGATTCCGCAGACACCGAAGGCGAATCCCTGGAGCGGTTTACTGAAACGCGCACTTCGACCCGCAGCAGTCGCCGCACAGTGGTGCCGGAGGAACCCCGTGAACGGGAATGGGAAACTGCCTATGGCGAGGATTTGGGCTTGGGTGCATCCGCCGATTTACAGCAATTTGATTTGATGCACCATCCCAGCTACCAGGAAAAGGGTGGTGGCAATGGGCGCAGTCGGCGGCGGCGGCGATCGGATGGCCCCCCTCGGATGCCGCGATCGCCCGGTGTGGAACCCCTGCCAGACGATGGGGATCTGGTGCCGATGGAGGATGTGTTCCCCGTTGCTGAGGCCAAACCCGACAAACCGGAACGGGGTAAACCCTCACGGCGGGAGATTGCTCCACCCACCCCAGCCGAACCACTGGAAGTGGTGACGGTGGAAATGACTCCGGAGGAGCAAGAAGTCTACGCCATGATGGGGATTTCCCCGTTGGTGTTAACCGATCTGGAAGAGAAAGATCCCCGCACTACTTTGATCTCCGTTGTCTTACCCGGACAACCACCTGTACCCATTTCGGAGATTAGTGTGGCCAGACCGATCACCCGTAGTCGCGCAACCACCGCCACCATCGATGCGCTGCCAGAGGTAGATGCACTCATGGAACCTGACGAGTTGGCGGAAGAGGTGGATCTGCCCATGACAC
>CAZJZR010000934.1:0-249 GCA_964550475.1 uncultured bacterium | reverse complement strand
GGTGGATGTGGTGGAAGAGGAAGAACCAGCGGAAGACACGTCTCGTCGTCGCCGCCGCCGTCGGTCGTCGGTGAGCGAGTAAGCGGGATTCGGTCATCGGGATCAGGATTGACCACCGCAGAGAAGACGCGGAGAGCGCAGAGGGATTCTCTGAGTTCTCCGCGTTTTCTATTTGATTCATGTACTCTCCGTGTTGCTATGACAATCTATGCGGGTGTTGATGAAGTGGGGCGGGGCTGTTTGTTTGGT
>CAZJZR010000933.1:0-1790 GCA_964550475.1 uncultured bacterium | reverse complement strand
TGCGGGTGCGATCGGTGCCGGAAAGGATTTCGCTGATCACTTTTTGGCGGGGGGGGGCGGCGGGTTGATTCCGCAGGTTTTTGAGATGGGGCAGGAGCTTGCCATTTACAAAGTCAATGAACCCATTCATCGCGCCATCTTGCAGTTCTTGGCGTTTCCAGCCCTGAGCCAGTCCATCGCGCCGGGTGAGCAGGTCTTCGCTGTGGGGGGCGGCCCAGTCGTGCCAGCGGTAGGGGGGCTGAAGGGAATAGGTGAAGCTGGCACCGACGGCTTCGGCGTGTTCGGCTTCCTGTTGTTCTTGTTCGTCTAAAATCCGGAGAAACAGAATCCAGGTCAGTTCGGGGACGTATTGCAAGGCTCCGGCACAGTTGGAACGGCGCATGATGTCGCAGACGGATTTGATGTAACCGTCGAGGCTTTGTTGGGTGTTGAATTTGCGTCCGTTGCCGTTACCGTTTTTTGCTGCGCGTGCCATTGGGTTTTGGAAGATGGATTTAAGAACTGGGGATGCTCAGGGCGTTTGCTCATGAGGCTGGCTGGAGCTTGAGCAGGGCTTGGGCTTTGGCAAGTCGTACCAGATGTTCGATGAACTCGTAGTGTTGCCACAGTTGTCGATCGCGATCGCTAAATCCTTCGGTGCGATTTTTTTCGAGCAGGGCTTCGATTTCAGCTTGGACAGCGGGGGAGAGGCGCAAATCGAGGATGGCTTGGGCAGAGGGCAACTGGGCAAAAAATTCTAGAATTTCTGTCAGTCCAGAAAAGCCTGTGGAGGGGTTTGCGGTGAGTGCTTGCATCCCTAACACCAAAATCTGAGGTAGTTGACCCTTCAACGGTTCTAGCTGCAAGGCGATGTCATCGGGGATGTCGATGGTGATTTGCATAGCGATTGCCCGTTGTTGCCTGGAAGGTGGAAGGGGTGTCTTGATTATAGTTCGCCATTAAACGCTCACAGGATGACCTCACGACCGGGTGTGCGATCGCGGCTATCTCCCCAGATTTCGTCTGGATTCAGGTCGATGCCTTCGACCTCCATTTGGGAGCGAATCGTATTGACGGTTGCCCAAAAAGGGTGCTGAGGATGGGCTTGCTGGCGATTTTGAATTTCATGCTCGATGACATGAATTTACTGGAGAACTACCGTGATAGCCGTCCCGTTCATTCAACCCACCATCATTACCCACCAAACTGAGACTGAATTGGTGCTGACATCTCCCAGTTTTGTCACCGAATGTTTCTTTATCCGACTGTCAACAGCACTGGCTCTTTTTAGCGGCTTCAGTGGCTACCAGCAAATCTGGCAACAACCTCACTTAGAAACGAGAGCGATGTTATTGCAGGCGTTTGGTAGTCTGTTTGGCTTTGCGATGGCGATTGTCATCGTCACCCAGATTAAGACAGGGCAAACCATTACCCTAGACAAAACTGTGAACCAATTGATTTGGCGGGGATGGCAATGGTTGGGACTGAAACCATACGAGTTTGAGTATCCGCTGGACAGCATTACCGAAGTACGGATTTGGCCGGAAACGTACAAAAGTGGGATCCGCTATGTGATTGGGTTAATGGTTGGGGAAACGGTTGGTTGCCGTTTACCCGCCAGTGCGATGGTGACAAATTACAGTCCAGACCAAGCAGAGCAGATAGCCCAACAACTAAGTCAATTCCTCACTTTGACTGAATGATCTTGGCGTGTCTCCCACTTTAGATGGCGCGGTACGAGAAACCCCGTTTCTGTAACCGATGGAGGATCTGAGCAACGATAAATTCAGCCTCATAGTAAGGTAGGCTAC
>CAZJZR010000932.1:0-1791 GCA_964550475.1 uncultured bacterium | reverse complement strand
GTTTGCAGGAAGCGGGCGCGATCGCTGCCATCCAGCACATCCTGTAACACCCGTTGGGCATAGGCCGGATCATTTTCACCCAGCACCGCATTCACCAAGTCATAGTCGATCGCCTGCTCATCTTGCAGCAGCGTCCGTACCCGTTGGCTGAAGAAGTCTTGCAGCAGGGTGAAGGGATTTTGACGATCGCCCGTAGCGGCGAAGGCAGCACAGGTGTCGTGTAGCAGGGTTTGCAGATTCAGCGGTAACCGAGCCGTCCAGATAATGTTGATGATGGCGTTGGCGGCGCGGCGCAGGGCAAAGGGATCAGAGGAGCCGGAGGGGATGAGGCCAATGCCAAAAATGCTGACCAGGGTATCGAGGCGATCGCTCAAGCCCACCACCTGACCCGCCAGCGATTCCGGTAGGAAATCATCGGCCTTACGCGGCAGATAATGTTCAAAAATCGCCAAGGCAATCTCTTCCGACTCACCACTGTCGAGGGCGTATTTCTGCCCCATCACCCCTTGCAATTCCGGAAACTCACCCACCATTTGGGTCACCAAATCGGCTTTACACAGTAGAGCCGCCCGCAGAATCGTCTCCCGTTCTGCGTCAGTGACCTTTAATTGCGTAGCGATGCGATCGGCAATTTGTTGGATGCGATCGGCCTTTTGCCGCATCGACCCCAGTTTGTCTTGGAACGTCACCTGCTCCAGCTTGGGCAGATAGGCTTCCAAGGGCTGGGTGGTGTCGGCTTGGTAGAAAAACTGCCCATCGGCCAACCGGGCGCGGATCACCCGTTCGTTTCCGGCCACAATCAGAGCCGACTTGGCCGGATCACCGTTGGAAATGGTGATGAAGTAGGGCAACAACGGCGCACCTTGCATCGGCGCGGCCAACTGTCCGCCCATTTCCCCCTTCAATACCGGGAAATAACGCTGGTGGGTCACCATCACCGTGGTGATCACTTCCGGCGGCAGGTTGAGAAATTCCGGGTCAAATTTGCCAACCACCGCCGTTGGCCATTCGACTAAATGGGTGACTTCTTCTAATAGATCGGGGTAAATTACCGCATGGCCACCCACACCCTTGGCAGCGGCCTGCACCTGCTCTTGGATGTGGTGCTGTCGCCGTGCCGGATCGACCTCCACAAAGGCCGATCGCAGCGCGTTTAGGTAGCCACCGGGATGTTCCAATTCAATCGGCTGGGGATGGAGGACGCGATGCCCCCAGGAACGGCAGTCGTTGGTGGTGGTTTCGGCTCCGCTGGTCAGTTCAATCGGCAGCACCGCTTCGTTCAGCATCGCCACCAACCAGCGAATCGGACGGGAGAAGCGCAGATCGCCATCGCCCCAGCGCATCAGCCGTTTGCCTTCCAATCCGGTGATCCACTGCGGCACCAACTCGATCAGCAGACGCGAGGTGGGCTGACCGGGAATACTTTTCTGGACAAACACGAAATCGCCTTTTTCGGTGGGGCGAATTTCCAGCTTGTCCACGCTTACGCCTTGCTTTTGGGCAAAGCCGATCGCCGCCTTGGTGGGTTGGCCATTCTGAAACGCCGCTTGTGCCGGGGGGCCTTTAACTTCTTCCTGCCGATCCGGTTGCTGCAAGGGGAGGCCGTGAATTAGCACCGCTAACCGTCGCGGCGTGCCGTAGACTTCAATCGACTCGACGGTGAGGTATTGCTCGGACAGGCTGGCGGGAATGCGCGATCGCCATTGCTCCAATGCACCCGCCACAAAGGTTGCGGGCATTTCTTCCGTGCCGACTTCTAATAAAAATGTTGCCATACTCTCCAGCATACCT
>CAZJZR010000931.1:0-1793 GCA_964550475.1 uncultured bacterium | reverse complement strand
GCGATGACGGTACCTATGGCCCGATTCCCCGGCGCAAGTTAGCCGGATTGTTGGGGATGCCCTTCAACCGCACCGCCATTCCGGGTCTGTATTGCGTCGGCGACAGCACATTTCCAGGGCAAGGACTAAATGCGGTGGCCTTTTCCGGATTTGCCTGTGCCCATCGGGTGGCGGTGGATTTGGGCATGGCTTAGCCTGCATTATTCACGACAATTTACCGGGAAGTCCCGGAAATTCTGTAGCTAAAATCCCCCATTACCTGGTAGGGACGAACTGCCGTTCGTCCCTACCAGGTAATGAAATTCTTCGGTGAATTGTCATGAATAATGCAGGTTGGTTGTTCAACTTGCCCGACAAGGGACTTAAGCCCCTTGCTTATTCGTGGCTGATTTCGGGTTGCGCTATTAGTGGCAACAGGCAAGATCAGGATGCAATGTGAGAAATTCCTTGACGGAATTTCCCGCCTTAACAGCCTTTGTAGGGTTCTGCTAATTGATTACCCGTTTGTTGATCCATCCAACGGATCCACCCCTGATGAATCTGGTGGGAGGGAGCATCGGTGCAGTAATTACTGGGTTGGTAAACTCGCACATACATCCATTCATCCCGGACTTCTAACGGCAACATGGCATAATCACCACGAATCCATGCCACCACCTTCGCCTTTGCTGTTGGCTGCGCCCGTAGCGGGTGACTCACCGATCGCGCCGATGATGCATCCCCATAGTCCCTAAACCATAAGAAACCCCAATTTTTTGTGCGATCGCTACTGATTCGCGTTGGGTCTTGCATCAAGCTCTGGTAGCGATCGCGCCACGACACAAACGCCAACGGGACAGTTCCCCAGCCCAATTCTGCGACTCGCACCCAGGCCGTGCCATCCCCCAGCGCATTCGCTGCCCCATATTGCACCCGCAACCATTCACCGCGCTGTGCCAACACAAGGAACCCAAAGCCGTTATAGCCAGGGTAAAACAGGGTTGATTGCCAAACTTGGGGAGAAGGATTGCGGGGTTGATTCAAGATTAACCAGCCGCAAACTAACCATGCTTTGGGAACGGCTTCTGGAATTGGTTGACGGTATAGTGGCAGGATCACCCCCTGTAACCAGCGATCATCGATAAATCCAACCCGACGATAGGCTGAGGGTTGGGGTGTTGTTGTTGTCAATGGTCCCACATACCCAATCCCCATGTTCAGTGCCCAATCCGTTGCCGATGACCGAGTGACAGGGATTGGCGACGGTAAAGACGGGGGAAGCTGGCAAGCGGGTTGGGTTTGACCGAAGCGACTGAGTTGACAGGATGCAGTCTGAGCCGCAGAAGGGGCGATCGGTGGGACGGCAGAGGCTGATGGTGCGGCAGTTGGTGTTGATTCAAGCCATCGGCTACAACTGGTTGTACTCAGCCAGACTAGCACCATCCCTAAGCACACCCATGGAGGTGCAAATGTGTTAGCAAATAGTTGCAGTTGCGATCGCGCCATAGTCCCGTTCTCAGTCCTAAATCCGGCATCGTTCATCTCTATACAAGCACAGTAGATGAGCGGAAGTCTTGGAGCGGGACTGGCAGTGGTGGGGCGATGCTTGCACCCATCACAGGCGGTTATGACTGTTCCGCTCAACCTTATCCTGATCTAAGGGTTGGAGACGTTGGTTTTGGCTCTTGGTGTAAGATCGGAGTCAATAGACCTCTTGCACATTACATGAAAGTCAATTCTTGGGTTGCCAAGATCTCCGCCCTCACCCTAAATCCCTCTCCCAAATCTGGGAGAGGGACTTTGAATCCGGCTCC
>CAZJZR010000930.1:0-1795 GCA_964550475.1 uncultured bacterium | reverse complement strand
ACAATTTCGCCCCGGTGCATCACAAAGATGCGATCGGCGGTGGCGGCGGCAGACAGTTGGTGGGAGATGAACAGCACGGTTTTGCGTTGGGTGCCCGTGGACAATTGCCGCAAAATTTCGGTGGCGGTTTGGTTGTCTACGCTGGACAGGGCATCATCCAGGATCAAAATTGGCGCATCGACCAATAGGGCACGGGCGAGGGCGGTGCGTTGCCGCTGCCCACCGGAAAGGGTGATGCCGCGTTCGCCGACGAGGGTTTCGTATTGTTTGGGGAAGTTGAGGATTTCGTCGTGGATTTGGGCTTGTTTGGCTAACTGTTCCACCGTACCGAGTTCGGCAATCGGGTCGCCATAGCGGATGTTGTTTTTGATCGTGGTGCTGAACAGCAGGCTTTCTTGGGGGACGTAGGCGATCGCCCGTCGCAAATCCCCTAAACGCACCTTGGTAATGTCCTGTTGATCGACAAACAGTTGTCCTGACTCAATTTCCAGCAAGCGGGGCATGGCATTGGCCAGCGTCGATTTGCCCGACCCAATCGGCCCGACGATCGCCACCGTTTCCCCCGGCTGAATCGTGAAGCTGATGTTTTTGAGGGCGGGCGTGTCGGCTCCGGGGTAGGTGTACGTGAGGTGCCGTGCCGTTAACTCACCCCGCACCGTTTGCACTGGGAGGGCGATCGCGCCTCGTTCATCCCGCACCTTGGGCTGCACCCGCAAAATCCCCTCCAGTCGGTCAATGCTCACCTCTGCCCGTTGATAAACGGTGATGGTAAAGCCCAGCAATGCCGTTGGGAAGACCAACCGTTCCACATACAACAGCAACGCGACAAAGTTACCAATCGAGATGCTGCCATTCGCGATCGCGTTGCCGCCAAACCCCAGCAACACCAACAAACTGAGGCTGGCCATCCCCCCCAACAACGGAAACATCAGGTTGCGGGTCAGAGCCATGTCCAGGTTGGCATTCATCAACTGGCGATTCAGTTGCCGGAAGGCACGGCGTTCGTTTTCTTCTTGGGCATAGATTTTGATCAAGCCAATCCCACTGATGTCCTCCTGCACCAACTCACTGAGGCCAGACAATTCCTGTTGCACCGCCTGTTGTTGGTTGCGGAGGCGATTGCTAAACATCTGCACCATCCCCATCATCAACGGGTAGACGGAAATCGCCAGCAGGGTTAACTTCCAGTCGATCCCCAACATCAACGGCAACGTCAACAGATAGGCAAAGAAGGTATTCGCCAAACTCAAGACCGCAAACCCCAACAGGCGACGAATGCTGTCCACATCACTGGTGGCACGGTTGATCAAATCCCCAATGGTAATGGTGGCGAAGTAGGACGGTTCCAGGGTGAGCAGATGGGCAAAAATCTCTTGCTTCAGGTCAAATTCCACCTGTCGCCCCACGCCAAAAATCAAGATCCGCGACACCATGCGGATCAGCAGCATCACCGAAGCCCAGATCAGGATTTGCAGCGCGTATCCCTCAATCTTGGCGATGGTAAAGGTTGCCTGCAAATCATCAATACTGCGCTGAATCAGTAGGGGAATGTACACCCCAATCCCGTTTACCAGCAGCAATGCCCCAATACCCAACGAAGCATTGCGCCAATGGGGACGCAGGTAATTCCCCAGGGTTTTGAGTCGGGAGGTGGCCATAGGATCAACGCACAGCACAAGAGGGATAGCCCTCTGATCCTAAACGAAATTGCAGCGATCGTGATTTGGCATCTCTGAACAGTAGAACGCCGAATTTATCGGTAGGATTGGTAATGGATCGCGCACTCCATCGTTAA
>CAZJZR010000929.1:0-1796 GCA_964550475.1 uncultured bacterium | reverse complement strand
ATACGCAATCCATTGCTAATTGCGTTGCTGACATTTTCATCTAAATGAAATTTAATTTCCCTAGCCATGATTCAGCTTTAGTTTTTGTTGAACTAAGGAAGGGTATTGTGACTGTATCTCTTTGCCAAATGCTTCATCATTGGCGATGTCTTGCCTAATTTCAGCAACGTGATCGTAGTAATAGGCTAACGCCGCATGGACATCCGCTAAACTAATGCTGGGATAGTGATAAACAATCTCATCGGGAGACATTCCCATCCGTTCATAGCAGATGACAATGTTTTGAACTGTAATTCGATGTCCAGCGATACGAGGCTTACCACTACAGATTCCTGCGGTAATTTCGATATGATTTGTGATTGTTGCTGCCATGAAATACCTCGTTGTATAAATGTGAATCTTAACCCGTTGACCTGTCTGCCCTTGAGGAAATTATAGACTGGTAACAGTTGGAGGGTGATGATGTTGAGCAGCAACCGGTTGAGAAGATCATCGATCGCACTTAACTTATTTTAATCTGGGCGATCGCAGCTAGCGTGTGCGACTGCGATCTCGCTCTACAAATTGCATGGGATGATGCGCTACGCTGGTGCGGATGCATCCGACAAAATTGACTAGAGGGTGAGGATTTTGATTGGCGATCGCTGTGATGTCTTGCGGTGGGACGGAACCGCAGGTCCTTGGTAGGGAGCCGAACTGTTGGGTGACTAGAAATTGCAAATACCTTGTCAGCCAACAGATTTTAGTTTGTAGTGCCAACTTCAGTTGGCTGGCTTGAGCAAGCACTACGAACAATTCCCTGACTTAGACATCTACAAATCTTCGCCTAACTCACGTAATCGCTGGGCTAGCTGCTCTGCCCGTTGACGTTGGGCTTCTGCTTGTTGTTGGGCAACCTCTGCCCGTTGGCGTTCAATCTCAGCTTCAGTCAAATGGCGATCGCCCGTTTGGTTATACCAAGTCAACATTTCTTGGGGTAGCCCACCCACTTGACCTTGATAGCGGCCAACCCCTAACCCCACCTCTGGCATCCAGTAAGGTTCACCAATTTGTAAGCGATACTGACCTTGTTCTAGACGATATAGTTCAAAGGGTTGGTGGCGATCACGCTGCCAAAACTCTGGGTTGTAAATGAGGTAATATAACACCCCTAACCGGGCATAAATGGTTAGTTTTTCATCGTATTCTCCCCCTGGTTTGTGGGAGACCATTTCTAAGACAAAGACTGGTACGATGTCGTTTTCTTCCCATGTGGCATAGCTGTAGCGAGATTTGCCACCCTTTTTGCGCTCTACGCCTAAACTCAAAAAGGCATCAGGGACAATAGGGACTTTTGGACTGATCCCAGTGGTGTGATAGACGGCCATATCGACCCCAAAGTACCAGTCTAATCGGTCTGCCCACAGGCTGGTTAATAACCACAGCAATAGGTTGGGCAGCAGATTTTTATCCTGGCTTCGCCACGTCCTTCGGCCTACATTGTCCACTGGGGTGTCGTCTGAGCAAGGCAGGTCAGCGGTGCTGGGTAAGGACTGGGGTAGCAGGTTGGGAATCATGGAGTGTTGCACTCCAACAGGATGGTCTTAATTATAGGGTAACTGAAGTGAACGACAACTGCTCCTTTAGCTCCCTAAACACTGCGATCGCTTCGGTTAGTTTGGGATCAATGGCTACAGGCAAGCTGAAGCGAACTCTGGGATTGGCGGGATTGGCACGGCTTTATCGATCGCCCGTTGGGAAGCGGCATGGAAGGGAGAAGCACCTTCTTCGATCCGAATCGCGTCCAACATATCTTG
>CAZJZR010000928.1:0-1800 GCA_964550475.1 uncultured bacterium | reverse complement strand
CCGCAGTCTGGGCGGTTCATTTAACCTCACCCTCACCAAACTGCGCCCCTTGTAATGCGTTTTTGTAATGCGTTCTTGTAAACGATGTCAGATGAAAAGTGGGACAGCACAGATTCAGATTTGAAGTCGCGGGTTTAGAATTAATTAACTTAGAATTAGTTAACAATAACCTCGTCATTTACCCTAGAGCATTATTCTAACCATGTCCGTTTTGCCAGTTTTGGCCGCGATCGCAGTCCTTGCGTTATTAATTGTTGTCCATGAGTTAGGGCATTTCTTAGCCGCTCGGTTGCAGGGTATTTACGCGAATCGGTTTTCCATTGGCTTTGGGCCAGTTCTGCTGAAATACCAAGGGAAAGAGACTGAATACGCCATCCGCGCCATTCCGTTGGGCGGATTTGTGGGCTTCCCTGACGACGATCCAGAGATGGACATTGCCCCCGATGACCCGAATCTGTTGCGAAACCGTCCGTTGATGGATCGGGCGATCGTCATTAGTGCCGGGGTGATGGCCAACTTGGTCTTTGCCTACTTGATTTTGGTGTTACAGATTGGCGCGATCGGCATTCCCCAATTTCATCCCGCCGCCGGGGTGTTGGTGCCGCAGGTGATCTCGCCCACCTCAGCCGCCGCCCAAGCCGGAATTAAGAATCGGGATGTGGTGGTAGCGGTGAATGGCCAAGAGTTGGGCGATCAGGAATCGGCGATTAAAACGCTGATGGACTCAATTCATCAAAATGCGGGTCAACCGTTGCGCCTCCAGATCAAGCGACAAGACGAACTGATCCCGATTGTCGTGGTGCCGGAAAAAGGCGAAGACGGGCAGGGCTTGATTGGCGTACAACTGCTGCCCAATCACACCATTACCTACCGCGCCCCTGGCAACCCACTGGAGATGTTCACCATCGCCGCCGACAATTTCCAAGATATCTTTGTGCGGATTGTCCAAGGCTTTGCCACACTGGCGACCAACTTTAAGGAAACGGCTTCACAGGTGTCTGGCCCTGTGAAAATTGTCGAGCAGGGAGCCAACATTGCCCAGTCGGATTTTGGTGGCTTGCTCTGGTTTGCCGCCTTCATCAGCATTAATTTGGCGGTGATCAATATTCTGCCGTTGCCTGCGTTGGATGGCGGCCAGTTGGCATTTTTGGCGATTGAAGGATTGCGCGGTGGCAAACCACTGCCCGTGCAGTTTCAAGAAAGCGTCACCCAAACCGGATTGGTGTTGTTGCTGGGGTTGGGGGTTTTCCTGATTGTGCGGGACACAGCGCAATTGGAATGGGTACAACGGTTGTTGTAACGGTGGCGGTGGCTTCGGCTGCGCTCAGCCAGCGGTTACGGTCAGGCTTCGACTTCGCTCAGCCAGCGTCGAACTTTGACTTCCGTCAGCTACCGTCAGCTACGCTCAGCAGATCCGTTCCTTGAGCGTAGTCGAAAGGAGCGGAGCCGTTGAGCGGGACGGCAAGCCATATCCTCAAGGTAGAGGTACGGTATTGTCCATTGGTGGCAAGTTAAGGTTTTACGTCAGATATCGTAACTACTCAGGTAGATCAACACTGGATTGCTTGATCCACAAGGGTTGGGGTACCCAACCCCTACACGGACATTCTGTTTGTAGGGGCGCGGTTCCCGCGTCCTTAATCGGCACCTGGGCAGTTACCAGATGTCAAAGATTAAATCGGTGTAGCGGTAGTCCTGTAGGGGCGAAGCATTCCGGTCATGATTTTTGGACAAGTTCATAGATCAACTACCGGAATGCTTCGCCCCTTGTATGGAGGCACGTAATTCTAGTCAAAATAT
>CAZJZR010000927.1:0-1804 GCA_964550475.1 uncultured bacterium | reverse complement strand
AGGTTAATTTGGCAAAGAGTCCCATCCAGCAACTCTAGGGTGAAACTGCCGCTATCATCGGCATCGACGGGCTTCATTTCCCCGGTAACGGGATCGGGACGGTTGGGGATCGTTGTGGACAGCCGCGCCGACAGTCGTTTGATCGGGCCAAATAACCAGGCGACATAATCAAAGGCATGGGAACCCAACGCGCCTAAACAGCCACCGCCCTGATCTTTGCGGGCGTACCAGTTCCAGGGACGATTGGCATCGGCACGACTGGACATTAACCAGTCGATTTTGATCAAGCGGCGTTGCCCGACAAACCCATCAGCTAACAGTTCTGCCAGGTATTGCCAAGCCGGAACACCTCGGTATTCAAAATCCAGTAGGGCGATCGCGCCGTGGTTGGCGGCTAAGCGATACAGTTCTCGCGCTTCCCAGGCACTCAGAGCCGTGGGTTTTTCTAACAACAGGTGCTTGCCTGCTTGCAGGACGGCTTTGCCCATGTCGTAGTGCAGAAATGGGGGCGTGGAGATACTCACCGCCTGCACAGCGGGAATGGCCAACAGATCGGCCAAGTCGCTGCAAGCGTGGGGAATATTGTGGGCTTGGGCGATCGCGCTGGCCTGTTCCGCTTGCCGATGATATACCGCCACCACCTCCGTGCGGGGATGGATCTGCAAACCGGGGATGTGGATTTTTTGGCCAAAGCCAGTGCCAACGATCCCCACGCCAATGGGGGGCTGGGATTGCGAATCAACGGTCATGCCCTCATTCCTCTCACGCGCACTCACGGCAACCAGGGATACTGACTAAAATCCGGTGGGCGTTTTTCCAGAAACGCTTGTTTCCCTTCCGCGCCTTCTTCGGTCATGTAATACAGCAGCGTCGCATTTCCGGCCAATTCTTGCAATCCCGCCTGTCCGTCACAATCGGCATTAAAAGCTGACTTGAGGCACCGAATGGCGATCGGACTTTTCTGCAAAATCTCCTGCGCCCATTGGATGCCCTCCGCCTCTAGCTGCTCCACGGGCACCACCGTATTCACCAAGCCCATATCCAACGCTTGGGCAGCGGTGTATTGACGGCACAAGTACCAGATTTCCCGCGCCTTTTTTTGCCCCAC
Source organism: uncultured bacterium (assembly GCA_964550475.1). Lineage (GTDB taxonomy): Bacteria > Cyanobacteriota > Cyanobacteriia > CAIUCS01 > CAIUCS01 > CAIUCS01. Next base: position 696 of record CAZJZR010000927.1, on the reverse strand, counting down.
AATCCGCGCCAGGTAGCTAGCTCCAAACCCACCATCAAAACTGCCCACCTTCGGCCCGGTTTGGCCAAAGATGGCATTGTCAGCGGCAATGGTGAGGTCGCAGACCAAGTGCAGCACATGGCCACCGCCGATCGCATAGCCCGCCACCAAGGCAATCACCACCTTGGGCATGGAACGGATCAACCGCTGCAAATCCAGCACATTCAGGCGCGGCACTCCCGCCTCGTCCACATAGCCCGCCTGTCCGCGCACACTTTGATCCCCGCCGGAGCAGAAGGCGTATTTACCATCGGTGTGTGGCCCCGCCCCCGTCAACAGCACCACCCCAATCCGCGAATCCTCCCGCGCATTCCAAAATGCCTCATACAACTCCACCACCGTTTTGGGGCGAAAGGCATTGCGTTTGTGGGGACGGTTGATGGTGATTTTGGCGATGCCACCAGCCTTTTCGTAGCGAATATCCTCGTAGACTTTGGCGACTTGCCATTCAATTTGCATAAAAAAATCAACAAAGCTTACAAACGGCAAAGATTATCCCTTGATCGCTGGATCAGCGGGGATTGTCCGTTACCTTTCTTCATGGTTAAGGGGGAAATGGGAGGGGTCTCCGGCCTGTTCCGTCAGCGATCGCCACCCCGCCTGCCACAGCGATCGATCCTTGAGCAATTTAGCATTCAGCCAAAACCGCACCGTCGG
>CAZJZR010000926.1:0-1805 GCA_964550475.1 uncultured bacterium | reverse complement strand
GTATTTTATTTTTCCGCAAATCCCTTAGATTGATTGGCGGTGCTGAATAGCAGGACGAATTGGAACTTCGTTCCAATTCATCCAACTCCTCATTCATATCCTGATTCAGCAACGCCGATTGATTCTATCGACAGATGACAATTGGCGATCGCGCCGACTCAACCGCACTGAGCGCACGCACAAGACCAAACGCTAAAAAACACCCATTGGTAAAGAACAACAGGGTCACCACCGTCATCATGCGGGTCTGTTCTTGTTCTAGCTGTCGCCACCTCTGGCTAGACAACCATGCCCCATCTACCTGGGTTGATGCATTCGCCCATTGGGTGACGCTGAGGCGAAACCCCCAAGCCACCAGCCCCGCCAATAGAACCCACCCTCCTCCGGTGACCAGCGTTGCGATCGCATGATTCCGCAATCCGGTGACTGTGGCTACATGGTGGGTGGCGGGTGCATCCGGCCAGTAACTCACCGGAACCGTAGAGCGATCCTCAAAACAGGCCCCACGACTATAACTGGTGAATTGCCGACCGAGGCGATCGCGATAGGTATAGAACACCACTGTTGTGGTCGCCTGTCCGCCGCGTAGCTGAGCCACACGCCGTTGCTCACGCCCTACCACCTGTGCCTCAGTCACAACTGCCCCAGCCGCAAATCGCCACACCGCCACGCCATCCAACCCGTCCTTAACCGTGCCAATCAGATGCAAGATCACCGGCAGCGTCGATAGAATCACCACAAAAGCTTTAGACTGCATCATCTGCCCCCTTGTGTCGGGATGATCATCGCGGCGACTCCACCATCATCACCCATGGTAATGGCTAGGCGGTCAGTCCACCGTCAATCACCAAGGCTTGCCCCACCAGATAAGCAGACTGTTGCGACGATAACCAGAGGATGGCGGCGGCAATTTCTTCAGGTTCGGCAAAACGGCCAATGGGAATCGCGTCGGATAATTGCTGGATCGCCTGCGATCGCTCCTCTGGAGTCATGCCTGTCCAGCGACGTTCTAATCGGGGCGTGTGGACTAAACCCGGACAGACTGCATTGATCCGAATCCCTTGGCGAATGTATTCCAGTGCCGTTGATCGCGTCAGTCCCACAACCCCGTGCTTACTGGCGGTGTACAACGCGCCAATCGGTGTGCCGCTCAATCCGTTGACCGAGGCAACATTGACGATTGTCCCGCTGCCTTGTTTGACCATCTGTTGCAACTGATATTTCATGCACAGCCACATCCCTTTCAGATTCACATCCAGGCTGTAATCGGCTTCGGGTTCGCTCAATTCTGCGGTTGGAGTCAACGGCACATTGGCCGCCGCATTATTCACCGCATGATCAATGCGGCCATAGTGGTGAATCGTTTTGCTGATCAACGTTGCGATATCCCCAGGAATTGCCATATCTGCCTGGATGTACCGCGCTTCACCACCCGCCTGCTGCACCTCTGCCTGGAGAGCCAAACCTGCATCAACTCCACGAGCGGCAAACACAACCTTTGCCCCCTGTGACGCAAATGCCCAGACGGTCGCACGTCCAATCCCCGCACTGCCGCCCGTAACTAAAACAATCTGATTGTCAAACGTTGGGTAATTCATGGTGTGAGCATCGATCAATTCCTAACCTGTAAACAAATTCAGTAAGATAAATGCACCTCAAAAAACACCTCTCCTGCACTCCCAAGCACCGTTATCCCGTCGGTTAGGGTAGTTCAACTGCCCCCATCCCATACGTTACTTCAGCTCTGACCCGCCCCTCATCCCCCACCCTAACGATTCATTGCTCTCACCCACCCACCTAATCAC
>CAZJZR010000925.1:0-1805 GCA_964550475.1 uncultured bacterium | reverse complement strand
AAATTATCCAGTTAAATCTTCCTTGTGACAGTTAAGTGCGGAATGTGGGTTTAAACATGATGCGTTAGGCTTCAACCGTAACGTAACGATTCAGGTTGATCAACACTTGATTGCTCGATCTAAAAGGGTTGGGGAACCCAACCCCTACAATTCCATCTGTTGTTCGGTGTGTAGGGGCGCGGAAACCGCGCCCTAGATTCGGCTACCTGAATACTTACACCGTAACGCATCCAACTCTTAGCTCATCCCTAAATTCAGCAACGCCGACAATTTGTAGGGTGTGTTAGGCAACGCCACCAGCGGCTAATCACCGTCACCCGCCTTCCAGGCGATCGCGTGACTGGGTTGGGGATCGGGTAATTTGAGCGAAATCACCCACGCGGCCAATATAAACCCGCAGGCTGTCCACAGGCAACCCACCAAGCCATAGAGTTGATAAATCAACCCCGACAGCACCGTGCCAATCAACCGTCCACCTGAATTGGCCATGTAGTAAAAGCCCACATTTAACGCCACCTTGTCATCATCGGTAAAGGCCAGCACTAAGTAGGAATGCACCGCCGAATTAAAGGCGAACACCACCCCAAACAACATCAGGCCAGCAATAATTGTCAGATTGAGCGGGGCTTGCAGTTGCATCGCCAAGGCAATACTGGCAGGAACAGCCGTGAGTAAGCCGGTCCAAAATTGGATGGTTTTGGCGTTGGGCGGTTCGCCATTGCCGAACCGTTGCAGCAACAACGGAGCTAAAAATTGGATCGTGCCATAGCCAATCACCCAGCAGGCCAAAAAGCCCCCCGCTTGGTAAAACGACCAACCCAATCCGCTGCGGAGGAACACGGGTAAGCCGACCACAAACCAGACATCCCTGGAACCAAACAGGAAAAAGCGGGCGGCTGAGAGGATATTGATCTCTGGACTTTTAGAAAATAGTTGGGAGAATTTCACCTTGGCCTTAATCTTGCCCATGCCTTTGGGTAATAGAACGCCCGTGGCCATGATCAGGACGAGCGCGATCGCCATTCCCCACAGGGAGGTGACAAATCCAAACGCTGCCAACAACGCTGCCCCCAAGAAAAAGCCCACCCCCTTCAGCGCGTTCTTCGATCCTGTCAGGATGGCCACCCACTTAAACAGCGACGATTGCGCCTGCTGCGGCACCACCAACCGAATCGCGCTCTTAGAACTCATCTTGGTCAAGTCTTTGGCAATCCCCGAAAAAGCTTGGGACAGCATCACATAGGCCACCGCTATCCACTGCGGCCAATCGCGCTGCAAAAACGACAGCATCAGCAAGGCAAACACCTGCAAGCCAATACCGCTATACAACGTCACCTTTAGCCCCAACTGCGACCCAATCCACCCACCCAGGAAATTGGTGACAATGCCAAAAATTTCGTAGAACAAAAACAAAAGGGCAATTTGCAGAGGGGTATAGCCAATTTCGTTGAAATAGAGCAAGACCAACATCCGCAACGCCCCATCCGTCAGCGTAAAGCCCCAATAGGCGAGGGTGACGAGGGCGTAGTTTTTTAAATTGGCACTGGCGGTTGAGGGGGCGATCGAGGTCATGGGCGCGGACTCCTAACGGAATGGGTGGGGAAGTAGACGGCGAAGTAGTTGAAAACAAGTGAGAACAATAGACCTCTTGCAAATTAAGTTCTACGCCCCCAATCCTCCCCCTCATCCCCCTTTCTTGAATGCCCCTTGGGCTATACCCCTTCTCCCAAATTGGGGAGAAGGGGAGCCAGATTCAAAGTCCCTCTCCCAAATTTGGGAGAGGGATTTAGGGTGAGGGCGCAGAT
>CAZJZR010000924.1:0-1821 GCA_964550475.1 uncultured bacterium | reverse complement strand
TTGTGCATACTGTGAGGATTCTGCGGCTGATGAAGTAGAACACATTAAACCGAAGGATCTCTATCCAGAAGCGGTGTTTGTCTGGAGTAATTATGTCTACGCCTGTGGCCCTTGCAATGGCCCTAAAAATAATCAGTTTGCAGTCTTTTCCCAGACAACAGGCCAATTTGTCGATGTCACCCGCAAACGGGGCAGTCCAATTGTTCCGCCTGAAGCCGGAGATCCGATACTGATTAATCCCCGCTGGGAAAATCCACTGGACTTTATGCAACTGGATTTGCAAGATACGTTTTTCTTCTTGCCTTTGTTTGATTTAGCTGATCATGATCGGCAACGGGCGGAATACACCATTGATGTCCTGCGCCTAAATCAGCGTGACTTGCTTCCGGAGGCGAGAAGAGAAGCGTTTGGTTCCTACAAAGCGCGTTTAGGAGACTACATTCGTCGTCGAGATAATGGTGAGACATCCGCACAACTGCAACCAGCAGTCACTGCATTACAACGGATGCAACACCCAACGGTTTGGCGTGAAATGCAACGTCAACACCCATACGTTCCGGAGCTGAAATTGATGTTTGACGCTGCGCCAGAAGCACTGAATTGGTGATCAGGGTTGCCTAACCTGCATATTCAGGGTCTATCGACTTTGCTATGCCACGCAGGATGCAAATTGCGATTTTTGAAGGGTTCAGTCTTCTTAATTACACTTAAAATGTTCGCAACAAACATTAGTATACAGAATACGATAGATCCAGAAAGTCAGGATCATCGAAGTAATATCGCCCTGTCAGCTTGAGAAACGCCAATAAAGCCAGCTACCAATGACAACGCATAATTTTCTGCATTTTTTGTCTTAACTGTAATCGGAACGACATGGCTAGCCGTGTGGGTAATCGGGGTGGTGGTACTGAAATTACATTCCAATAAACGATATAGCACTTCTCATATTTATGAGGGACGGTTCATCACTGCAAAATCCTTGCTGGAGTTGGGGTTGAGTGGTGTGGGTTATACCCACACCACCGCAAGCGGCTATAAAGGTCAGCTCCAACGCGATCGCGGATCAGTAATGTCCATTGTTGAATTATCTGATTCCATTGCTGAAGCGAGTTAGGAAGTCCCAAGTTTTCCACAAGCAATTTTTCTTTGCCTTGATGGGAAACAAATCGGGAACGTAATGTTTCAGCATGATTGTTAATATGTTGAGCAAAGCCTTGGGCTAGAGTAATCCATACGATATCTGGCGTTAACAACAACGGACGATGGTCACTAAACGCTGCATGAACAGCGTAGGTCAGTTGATGAGTGTGATGTCGATTACCGGAGGAAATTAAATTGTGATCAACGTGGCTAAATGCGACCAACTCCTTCTCAAGGATTTCCTGTAAGCCCAGTTGCGCGTCCCTAATCGGTAGTCGCTGTTGTGCCGGTTCCACATCATCCACTAATTTGTCTGCCGTCGGATGTCCACCCCCCACCCCGCAAGCGGCCAAATGGCTATATAGGGATGAAAAGTGCTGTAAAATGAGAGACTGAATTCTTGCAGGGAGCGGACTGCATTGCCAACTTTAGGGGTCAACATTGACCACATTGCAACCATTCGACAAGCGCGACGCACCGTAGAACCGGATCCGGTGGCGGCGGCAGTTTTAGCTGAACTGGCCGGAGCCGACGGCATCACGGTACACCTCCGGGAAGATCGTCGGCACATTCAAGACCGGGATGTGCGGTTGTTGCGGCAAACGGTGCGAACCCATCTCAACTTAGAGATGGCGGCAACCGATGAAATGGTCGCGATCGCCCTCGACATCAAACCCGACT
>CAZJZR010000923.1:0-1823 GCA_964550475.1 uncultured bacterium | reverse complement strand
GACTGAACCATCCCTAGTTATGGCCACAGTAGAAGAGGCCGGGATCGAGTCGCCTGATTCGCAGCAGGCACGGGAGTTGGCCAATGCCGCCGCCCGTGAGTTAGCCCATCAATTGGCGAAGGAAATTGCCCCAACGCTGATCATTAGTAATGCGGCTCCGGCTCAGCCCGGATTGGGCAACAAGGGGATTGCCGCGATCGCCCCGCAGGGGGTTACAGCCACCTCGGCGATCTCCCCCATCAGTCGCAGTCAGTTGCGGTTAGTCAATCGCAAATTAACCAAAACCCTCGGTATTACCGCCATCATCGCCATCCTCACCGGGATGGTAGCCGGAGTGGCGATTCGGTTGCAAATGGGTTCAAAGGAAGGCTTTACTCTGTTTAACCCCGTGCAGTCATTTCCAGCGAAGCAATGGCCGGGACAACGCATCCCGGAAGGTGCGGCGGCCAATACTTCTGTCACAGACACAGGTTCCGCCTGGTTTCCCCAACCCGCCACCCGCAGACCCGTCGTTGATCCTGCATCGCTATCCCCCACTCCTAGCGCATCGCCGACTGATGCAGAACCCACGACTGCAACTACGCCCAACCCTGAAGCATCTCCAGCGGCTCAGTCCCTAGAGCAGGTGCCATCTACCCAACCCGCCACAGACCCCAGTGGAGCGTCTAATAGTTCTAATAGTGCGGGTTCGAGCAATTCCAGCAATCCTGCACCCGCCGATCCGGTTCCAGTGGCTGATCCTGTCACCGCTCCTCCACCCGCCACCGATCCGGCTCCTCCCGCCAGCACTAATCTACCGCAGTGATTACAGTGCAGTGATTACAGGTCAGTTGGGATGAGAATTGTGGCGGTGCTGAATAGCAGGATGAATTGGAACGAAGTTTCAATTCATCCAACTCCTAATTCATCTCTTGATTCAGCAACGCCAGAATTGTCAATAATGCAGGCTAGCCAAAGAAAAACTCCAGTTCCTCCCCGATAGTGTGGAACTGGAGCTTTGGAATGAAGGAGTAACCCTGTCTAAACAGTTCATCGGCATGGTTGCATCGGCGGTGTCGCGGCTGTTGTGACACCTGATGCGGTTAACCTAAGGGTATGTCACTGTCGCAATATCAGTTGAACGTTGCGAGACGGTGCAGTTGGAGAACGGCTACGCAGTTAACGTTTCGACAGTGAGGCGATCGCTTCCCTGGCTTTGCTAGTGGGCATATTTTGCAGCATTTGGATCAACTCTTCGATCGACACATCGGCGTTGGATTGCAAGGGTTCCAAATGCTCGTCGGCTTCGGGATGGCGACACACACCTGCTGAGCATTCCAAGCCCAACTGCCGCCATTGCATCGTTCCCAACGACCAACCACGTTGACCCACCATTTCCGAGTTGATAATGGTGGTTTCCAGGTAAGCTTCGGGAGACGCATAGAATTTTTGAGACCGCACATAGGGCACGGTGAAACACCCAAACACCTTGCGGTATTCTTCAGAATCCAGCAAAGAGATGATCAGATGGTGGACACCGTCCCGAACCAAAATGTCTGCGTACAACCGCATTTCATCTTGATCGGCGATCGCCCGTCCCATGAAATGCTTAAAGCAAACATCCAGGAACTTAATGTTCGATGAATTGTGATAGAAGCTGTTGAGGTAAACCTCAGAGCAACCGAAATCTTTTAGAAACCGTCTGACTCCAATTTTGCCTTTGAGAAAATCTTGCTCCAGGTGCTTCAGAACTCGCCGCTCAGATTGGTAGGGTTGGCGTTCCAAAACCTGCCGATAGATCTGCATCAGAGCCATTTCCCGTTCTTCCTGAGAGGAGGTGCGGC
>CAZJZR010000922.1:0-1825 GCA_964550475.1 uncultured bacterium | reverse complement strand
TTGGCAATATTTTAGCTTGGCAATTTCATCCTGATTTCATGGTCATCTGCGATGATCCCTAAACTGACGTGTGACTGGGGATCGCTGACAGACTGACTATGCTTGATGCCATGATCAAATGGGCGATCGCTCGCCGTTGGTTGGTGATTTGTGGTGCGCTGATCCTGACTGTTTGGATGGTTCGTACCGTCACCCAGATGCCTTTGGATGTCTTTCCTGAATTTGCGCCGCCGCAGGTGGAAATCCAAACCGAAGCTCCAGGGCTGGCTCCGGAAGAAGTGGAGTCGTTGGTGACCCTACCCATTGAGAGTGGGATTAATGGCACGCCTGGTGTCACGACGGTGCGATCGGCTTCGGCGGCGGGGTTGTCGGTGGTGAAGGTAATTTTCACCTGGAATACAGAGATTTATCGGGCACGGCAACTGGTGACCGAGCGGTTACAGCAGGTGCAAACCAAACTGCCGGAGGGGGTACACTCGCCCCAACTTTCCCCAATTACTTCCCCCATCAGTACGGTGATGATGGTGGGCTTTACAGTCAACACTGCGGCTGACGGGGCATCGCCTCCTCCGTCAACCCCTGCAACTTCTCTAATGGACTTGCGGCGGTTGGTCGATTGGCAGGTGACCAATCGCCTCCTGGCGGTGCCCGGTGTGGCGCAGGTGGTGGCCTATGGCGGTGATGTGCGACAGTACCAAGTGCTGGTGCATCCGGCCAAGTTGCAAGCCTTTAACGTTACATTGCAGCAAGTTGTTGAGGCGGCGGCAGCGGCGAATGTTAACGCTCCGGGTGGCTTTTTAATCACTCCCGATCGCGAACGGTTAGTTCGGGGGGTGGGGCGAATTAGCGCGATCGCCGATTTGCAACAATCCGTGATTACGGCACGGGATGGCAAAGCGGTGCGGCTGATCGATGTGGCGGATGTGCAAATTGGGGCGGCAATTAAGCGCGGCGATGCCAGTTTGGACGGGCAGGCGGCGATCGTGGTGCTGATTAACAAGCAACCGCAAGCCGATACCCCCACCGTCACCCGTGCGATTGAACGTGCCATGGCGGACATCACCGCAGGCTTACCCGCCGATGTCCAAACCGCCGTCACCTTTCGCCAAGAGGATTACATTGATGCGTCGATCGCCAACGTCAGAGCGGCCTTAATCGAGGGCAGTATCATCGTCGCTCTGATCCTGATCCCATTTTTGATGAATTGGCGCAACTTGGTGATTTGTCTGGTGGCGTTGCCCCTGTCGTTATTGATTGGCGTGGCCATGTTGCACGCGATCGGGCAAGGGCTAAATACCATGACCTTGGGTGGTTTGGCGGTGGCAATTGGTTCAGCGGTGGATGATGCGATCGTTGATGCGGAAAATGTCTACCGGGCGTTGCGGGAAAATAAACACGCTGACCAACCCCGTCCCTTGCTGGAGGTGGTGTATGACGGGTGCAAGGAGGTGCGGGATTCGGTGTTCGGCGCAACGGTGATTACGATTGTTGTGTTCGCGCCCATTTTTGCCCTGAGTGGGGTTGAAGGCAGTATTTTCATCCCCATGGGCTTGGGCTATATGGCGGCTGTGGTGGCTTCCAGTCTCACGGCGTTAACGGTCACCCCTGCCCTGTGTGCGATTCTGTTGCCCCATGGTCACTTACCCGCTACAGAACCGTGGGTGGCGCGGTTTTTCAAACGACTGTACCGACCTTGGCTGGAGTGGGCGATGGCGCGTTCGATGTTGGTGCTAGGGGCATCGGTGGCTCTGCTGGTGGCGACGATGATTATTGTGCCGTCGTTTGGGCGAATCTTTTTGCCAGAGTTTCAGGAGCGATCGCTGGT
>CAZJZR010000921.1:0-1833 GCA_964550475.1 uncultured bacterium | reverse complement strand
TCAGTTCACCCACCTGGGTCATCAGGTGATCCAAACTGCGGGTGGGAATGCGAATAGTTTCGATTTGATAGTCACCGTGGATATTGGGGTTATGGGTGGCAGCAGCGGGCTGTGTGGGGGAGCGGGGTGGGGCGATCGCGCTGTCCTGCACGGTTGTGCGACTCGCCGTACCGTTCACAATACCGTTCACTGATCCACCAACACTACTGCCAACTCCACTGGCAGTACCGTTGCTGGTCGTGCCATTCACGCCTGTGGGGGTTGGAGAGGGGGAACCTACGGTTAATTCTGCTGCCAGAGGGACAGGTTGATCCTGCACTGGGTCAGTAACGGATGGTTCGATGGTGAGTGGGTCGATATGAACTTCGGCAGTCCCATCATCAACCCCGTTTACGGGGAAATGGTGATCAGACCAGTCATACTCCAGTCCGGGATAGGGCAGCACATCCTCGTCTGAATGATGTTCCTGCCCATGCGCCGCCAGGTCATAGTCAGACGCATAGGTCACCGTGCTGGGTTGCGGTTCTGGCGGTATGACTGGACTAGGCGATTCCCCGTCCAATTTGCCTCCCATCAACACTGCCAACACATTGAAGGTGTTGACGGTTGCAGTTTCTCCGGTTACCGCTTCCTGTACCAGTTGGCGGATGGCGGTGATGCCATGGGCAAGGCGATCTCCCAACTCATGGTCAAACACGGCTTTTTGCTGCTTCACTTGGCTGAGGATGTGCTCAATTTGGTGTGCCAAACTGCCCACATCCTTGACTCCCAGCATATTGGAGTCGCCTTTGAGCGAGTGGGCTTCCCGCATCAGGGACTCAATCACCGACAGGTCATCGGGATGTTTTTCCAAATGTAGCAGGCCATTGTCCAAACTTTGCAGGTGCTCCTCGCTGGCCGTTTTGTAAATGCCCCGCAGTTCATCATCTTCGATTAGCATAGTCAACTCCTTCGGGCGGACGATCCCCCTCCTCTGGGTTCATCAACTGACATGGGCTTACACAACACCTTTCAGTTCCACAGCAGCTTGGTTCAGTTGGTGAATCCCCACTTTGATTTGGCTCACCCCAGCGGCAGATTCCTTGGCCGCGCTGTTGAGGATGTTCATCGCTTGGATCACTTGATCAATCGCGATCGCCTGTTGCTTGATGTTGAGGGCAATTTGTTGGCTGTTGATGGTGACGGCATTCACCGCATTCACCACACCACCAAAGGCTTCCGAGGTTTCTTCCACAATCCGCACCCCTTCATCCACGGTCTTGGTGCCGTCTTCCGTCGCCATCACTGTGGAGTTAATCGCCACTTGAATGTCGGCCACCAAGCCATCAATTTTCTGCGCCGACTTCTTGCTTTCGTCGGCCAACTTGCGGATTTCAGCCGCCACCACAGCGAACCCCTTGCCGTGTTCGCCCGCTCGCACCGCTTCCACCGCTGCGTTCAGAGCCAGCATATTGGTTTGGTTGGCCAAATCCGCCACTAGGCTGGAAATGCTGCCAATTTGGTTGGCCTGTTCACTCAGGCGAATAATCTGACTGGAAATGGTTTCCACCTTTTGTTTCAGATTATTCATGCTGTCGAGGGTACGGCTGACCGCTTTGGTGCCATTACCCGACAGCACCAAGGCTTGCTCTGCTCCCGTTGCCGCCGCTTCCACCTGCTCTGCCGATTGCCGAGACGATGCACCCAATTCATCAATTGTCGTCGTGGTTTCGTTGACTGAAACCGCCTGTTGATTGGCAATCCGTTCCTGTTGCTCAATCGTGGCGGCAATTTCCGTGGTGGAGGAGGCGATCGCCCCAGCGGATTCGGTCATCTGGTGCGAGGTGCGGCGAA
>CAZJZR010000920.1:0-1836 GCA_964550475.1 uncultured bacterium | reverse complement strand
GCGTCCTCTTCCATGTGCAGGCGGGTGATGCCAATCCGTTTCCGCACCGGATTGTTACCGCTCTCGTCCACCAACTCAATTTCTAACCAGCCGTGTTCGGCGATCGGTAGGTCGTATTGGGAAATTTGGTAGTTCTTAGGTAGGTCAGGGTAAAAGTATTGTTTGCGATCGAATTTGCTGAAGGGAGCGATCTGACAGTTCAGGGCTAACCCTGCCTTCACTGCGTATTCCAGCACCGTTTGGTTCAACACGGGCAGCACTCCGGGCATCCCCATGCAGATGGGGCAGATATTGGTGTTCGGGGGTGTGCCAAATTCCGTCGAGCAATTGCAGAAGATTTTGCTGTGGGTGTTGAGTTGGCAGTGGGTTTCTAACCCAATGATGGCTTCGTACTGGGTTTTAACGGGTGCAGCAGTGGTCATAAATGGGTCGCTGGACGGGTAGCTGTATGGTTGTGGGGGAAATTCCATCAACACGAACAGGCTCTATTCTATCGCTGGATTTGCTGCAAGAACCACCCGCGCCATGAAACCATGCAGGTTAGCCGCCGATGCCAGTGATGCGAGGGGATTGGGTAGAGTGTTAACGTGGAAGTCCCTTGCCGAATTAGCCATTATTGGCCATTAGCCATCCACTTCCCATCAAGCCAAACCATCCATGCGAATCGCGCTGCTCTCAGACATTCACGGTAATTGGGACGGCTTGCAAATAGTCCTCTCCCACTTGGCCGGCCAAGCCATTGACCAAATCATCTGTTTAGGGGATTTGGTCGATGGTGGTGACGGTAACGATGCGGTGGTGGAGTGGATGCGATCGCCCCAATGGTCTGCTGATCGCCATACCCAGGCAATCAACCCCATTCGCACGGTTTGCGGTAACCATGACCTCGCCAACGATTGTCATCTCAAGCCGGAGAATCAGGCATGGTTAAACCAACTACCAGAACTGATCGTGGAGGGCGATGTGGCCTTCACGCACATTTCACCGCGATCGCCCCAACGCAAAATCAGCACTGCGATTGAAGCCTGGAATGTGTTTGATAACACCGACTTCTGGCTCTGTTGCATTGGGCATATCCACTTCCCGGCGTTGTTTGGCGATCGCAGTACCGCCTTTGGTGAAGCGGAGTCCTATCCAGTCGATCAGGGCTGCTATCCGTTAGATCCTGACGATCGCTACATTATTTCCGTTGGGGCGATCGGCTATCCACGCGGGGGCGGCAAGTACATTCGCTATGGGATTTTGGACTTAGCGGCAAAGACAGTGGAATTTGTTCGTTTACCAGGGCCGTTGTTGCCCTACGGTCTCTGCTAATTTTGGGGTGGCCTGACCCATTCATCTGGCTCTATGCTCCCGCCGCCAACACCTGGGCTGCCGTCAACCCCTGCGCTGGAGCTAATGTGTTTAAGAATGGGGATGTCATGGCTGTTTCCCCCACAAAGGTGGCGATGTCGTACAACCCTTCAACCAGAGTTAACACGGTCACTTGTTGCAGAATTGGGTCAACAATCCAATATTCGGGGATGCCACGGGCTTGGTACTGCGATCGCTTGTAACGGTAATCGCGATCGCTGGCCTGTTTCCCTGGCGACACCACCTCGACCACTAACCGGGGTGGCGGCATGTCGATTATCACCGTGGAGCGTGTCGCGCCGTCCAGAGCCACCGCCAACTCCTCCGTCAACACCATCAAATCCGGCACCCGCACCGTTGCCCGTGTTCCCACCACTACTATTTCCGTTTTCATGGTTAAGTAGCGAGGCAACACCCCAGACTGAGCCAAATAGATCAGCAAAAATGTGGCAATCCGACGATTCAGATCGCTCTCCGGTGGCA
>CAZJZR010000919.1:0-1836 GCA_964550475.1 uncultured bacterium | reverse complement strand
ATAACTTCCACCTCCACACTAATTGTTCCGATGGGCAATTATGGCCCGATGAATTGATTCAGCAAGCGATCGCCCACGGACTCAAGGGCTTAGCCATCACCGATCACCACAGCATCGATGGTTACCGCATCGCCCGCCAATGGTTAACCTATCAACAAACACAAGCTGCTGCCAACGGCAAACCCTGGTCGGCTCCGCTGCTCTGGACTGGGGTAGAAATCAGTGCTGACCTGTTGGGCACCGAAGTGCATATCCTCTGCTACGCCTTTGACCCCGATCACCCCGCCCTCACCCCCTACCTGCAAGGGCAGACCGTGATGGGGGATGCTTATGCGGCGGCTCAGGTAATTGCGGTGATTCACCAAGCCGGAGGGTTGGCAGTGTTGGCGCATCCGGTGCGGTATCGGCGATCGCCCGCCCAACTAATTCCGGAAGCGGCACGGCTAGGGATTGACGGGGTAGAAACCTACTACGCCTACGACAACCCCAAACCCTGGCGCACCAGTCCCAAACAAACTGCCGAAGTAATCGCCCTAGCGAACCAGTACAATTTGTTCAGTACGTGCGGAACTGACACCCACGGCATGAGCATTTTGTCCCGTATTTAATTCAGCATGACCACAACCCTGCCTGCCCTGATTCAGCAGATGCTACGACCGGAATTTTATCCCCATCCGGTTACCGAGCCGATTCAACTGATTCAAACCCATGTGTCCTACGTGCTGCTGACGGGGGAGTTTGCCTACAAGGTGAAAAAGCCAGTTAACTTTGGCTTTTTGGACTATTCCACCCTGGAAAAACGGCACCATTTTTGTCAGGAGGAGCTGCGGTTGAATCGTCGGGGCGCGGCAGATCTGTATCTGGAGGTGTTGGCGATCGCTCAATCTGGCGACACCTACCAGTTTGGATACACCGACGGCGACACAGGCGCAGTGGTGGACTATGCCCTGAAAATGCGCCAGTTCCCAGCCAATACCCTGTTCAGCGAGTTGTATGACCAGGGCCTGCTGACGGTGGAGCAGTTGGAAGAGTTGGGACGGGTAGCGGCACAGTTCCACGCCAAGGGCGAGATCAACGACTACATCCGCAGTTTTGGCGAAATTCCCCAAATCAAAGCGGCGTTTGATGAAAACTACGAACAAACCGCCCAGTACATTGGTGGCCCCCAAACCCAGCAACAGTTCGACGAAACCAAGGCATACAGCGATCGCTTCTTTGCCGAACGAGCCGCCCTATTTGCCAGTCGGCGCGAGGGTAATTGGATCCGCGAGTGCCATGGCGACATGCACCTGCGAAACATTTGTCTCTGGCAGGACAAAATCACCCTGTTTGACTGCATCGAATTCAACGAACCGTTCCGGTTTGTCGATGTTATGTTCGATGTCGCCTACATCGTCATGGACTTTGATGCCCGTCAGCGGCCTGATTTGGGTTACGCCTTCCTCAACACCTACGTTGAGCAAACGGGCGACTGGGAAGGTTTACAAGTATTACCGATCTATGTCAGTCGTCAATCCTATGTGCGGGCAAAGGTCGTATCGTTTTTATTAAATGACCCTGGTATTGCTGAGGCGGAGAAAGCCAAAGCCAGCGAAACCGCTGCCCTCTACTACCGTTTGGCATGGCAATATAGCCAGCCCAAACAGGGTCGGTTATTGCTGATGTCGGGCTTGTCCGGTGCGGGAAAAAGTACCACCGCTCGTACCCTGGCTCGCAGCCTAGGCGCGATCCACATCCGTTCCGATGCGGTGCGGAAACACTTGGGCGGCATTCCCCTGCATGAGCGCGGCGGCGATCACCTCTACACCCCCGCCATGACCCAGAAAACCTACGATC
>CAZJZR010000918.1:0-1839 GCA_964550475.1 uncultured bacterium | reverse complement strand
GTCGGCTCCCAGGACTTAGTAGCGATGATGAAGTTAGGGAATGTACAACCAACGGCAATAGAACCATCTAAGCGATAGGGCACAAACTTGAGATCCAGAAGTTTCTCCCATTTGCGGAGGATACTCCGTTCACCAGGTCGATTAATGTCATCTAAAACAATGACATATTGATCCGCCAACCAAGATTGAAAGTAGGGAACGGCGGGATAACGAGAATATTGACGAGGTTTATCCCAAGCTGGCGGACCATCCACTAATAACAAGTCGATTTTCTCTGGAGGACGGTGAGCCGCAATGACATCGGTGTCATACCACAGGTTGTTGTCAATGGCTAAATCACAGGAGACCAATGGAGCCGTAATCACAGTTACATAGTCGTCTAGACCTTGATTCGTTAGGAGGGATTGCAGTACCTCTACCCACTGCGGATCATGTTCAATTGAATACAAATGCCCTTTACCTAATTGTTTGAGCAGACGGGCGATATAAAGGGTGGACAAGCCACTGCCACATTCCACGATCAGTTGACAACGAAAGATAGTAATCGCATTGAGAATTTTAGCTAGTCCACTAGGGCGTAATGAAGCTTCTGTCCAAGGGACAAAGCTAGTGGATAGGGGCTGCAATTGTTGCAACGCCATGAGATCCTGCAAATCAAAAACCAAGTACTTGTAGAGCAGGTTGAGGCAGTAATCTTTCAATTTTTTTAGCATTGCAACCTTGTGATCCTCAGCTATTGTTCTACGCGAAATAGGCTGTCAATTCTCAATCTTTGCAAATAATTTCTCAGAGACTGGGTTAAAGGTTGATTTTTCGTGCGCGAGGTGTACGAAAAATCAACCTTCTATATACCTTTTCAAACAGCTTCTCAGGGTTGGGTGGCACTCTAGATTCCCTGGATCGAGTATCCTCCAATGTGACCTGAAAACGCAAGTTTGGGCATTAAGTATTGGTATTCAATGTCAGATCAACTACGGTGCTGACGCGATCGCGGCCATACGTCTTTCCCCTCTCAAAGTCCAAAACCGTTGTCAATCAAGTCATCCAAGGGCTTGACTCAATGTAAAATCGGCTGCCCAGTCAGTCAGTGTAGCTAAAGTCTTGGTAAAGTTCGGGAAGCTTCTTGCAAATAATTACCAATAAAGTTATGGTGGATTTAGGTTAATTAATTGTCAGCGCGAGATGGCAAGCCCAAGCGCAGCAACGGCTTGAGGCATGTCGCTGTACACGCATTCGCCTGTGCGAGTCCATGACAAAGCCCCCTCAATTGGAGCTAAAGCCGCACCAATCGAGGAGGCGATGGAATGAGTGTCAGGTGTTTGGCGATTACCAGCCGACTTTGAGGCTATCCGGAGCCAAGAAGTGGGTGATGTGATAAGCCCGTTCTTCCGTCTTCAGCAGAATTTGCTCGTAGAGGTAGCGGGTGGCGCGATCGCCCAAGGTTTCTGCCTGAGAGGCTTGCCGACGCAGAACCGTAATGATGCTTTGTTCGGCGGCCAAGTCTGACTGCAACATTTGCCGACAGGTGTAAATGCCATCGGCTTCTGGGGTGAAGCAGCACAGTTCCGCCAACTTGGCAAAACTAGCTACGGGCACACCGCCCAACCCATTCAACCGCTCACCCAAATCGTGGGTATGCCCCCGTGCTTGATCGTAACTGTCTTCAAAAAATTGGTGTAGTGAGTAAAATTCGCTACCTTCAACCACAAAGTGATGTTTTTGATATTGCAGATATAACGCCTGAAAGCTAGCCAGTAGGACATTCATTCCTTCACAGACGGGTTCTGTAACGGTCTGTTCAAGCAGGATGGGATTGTCGCCAACTTGACCAAATGTTTG
>CAZJZR010000917.1:0-1850 GCA_964550475.1 uncultured bacterium | reverse complement strand
CATTTTTGGATATGGTTGACCAGAACCCCGGTTTCTTCAAGAAACCGGGGTTTTTAGTACTATCTGAACTCAGAGGGTGTTTGAAAAGTGTCTGGTGGTTAAAACCGCGACTACGTGAACAAAGTCCGCCTACGCGGACTGAAGAAAATCAAGGGTTTCCATAACCTGCGTAGGCAGGTTTTGTCCGTATAGCCGCGACTTCAGTCGCTAGGGCTACATCAAATAGGGCTTTTAAAACACCCTCTCATGTGGGACACCCCGGTGGCTGTATTAATAATTAGTTAGCCCAACCGATTAACAATCGAGCGGTAAAAGTTAAACATTCGCAAACAATTCGTCTGCACGTCCGGGTGATTTTAGGGAAGACTAAGGATGAAGAGCAGATCGTTAGAGCGATCGCCCAACACTATCGCTAAGGATCGTGGATTAAATAACCCGTAAAACTTTCAACCTATAGGGACACGGTAATGCCGTGTCCCTACCCCAAGATTGGCATATTAATAAATCCACGATCCTAAGCAGCATATAGTTGACTGAGAAATTGTTTGAACTAGCGTTTGAACTATTGTTTGAACTGATATCTGGACGCTTAATTTTTTTCGTGGTTTAAGCCCGGAAATATCAATCCTTCAGAAACCCTTTAAACCAACTAAACCAACTTCTTCAAACGGATTCTCAGAGGGTGTTTTAAAAGTTGATTTTGCGTACACGAGGCGCACGCAAAATCAACCTTCTAGGCCATTTTTCAAACGGCTTCTCAGGAATCTCATCCGGTTCTTTTTGGAGAAATAATTATGGGTACTCAATCTGGGTTGATGCGTCGGCGCAACTTGTTAAAAATGGGACTGGCTGCAACCATCCCCCCATTAGTGTGGTCAGCCAAACAAGTATACGCATCTGATGTGGCGGGTCACCCTGCTGCCACCCCATCCATGACACCGGATGCAGCTCTAAAAGAGTTGCTGCAAGGGAATCAACGGTTTGTTAACCACACCCCCAAGTATCCCCATCAATCTGCGAAGCGGGTGCAAGAAGTGGCGAAAGGGCAACATCCATTTGTCGCTGTCCTCAGTTGTGCAGATTCACGAGTGCCAGCAGAAATCATCTTTGACCAAGGTGTGGGCGATATTTTTGACGTGCGAATTGCTGGGAATATTGCCACCCCGGAGGCCATGGGCAGTATTGAGTATGCGGTGGAACTGTTGGGCAGTCCACTATTACTGGTTTTGGGGCATGAGCGATGTGGCGCAGTGACGGCGGCGGTAAAGCAAGAAGAATTGCCCGGTCACATTAGCACCTTTGTGAAGGCCATTCAGCCCGCTTTGGCATCGGTGGCCGCTCAACCCGGCGATCCGGTCGAGAATGCTGTGATTGCCAATATCAAGTATCAAATTCAGCAACTGTTGCAGTCGCCGATCATCCAAGCGCGATCGCAAGCTGGAACGTTAAAGGTGATTGGCGGGCGGTACGACCTCGATACAGGTCGAGTCACCCTAGTAACTTAACCCTATCCGCACAATCAACCCTGCCAACCTATGCACAGTGGCGTTGCAGGAATGCCCGTCAGTGGGCGTTACTGGCTGGATTGGTGGGGGTGTCATCTACTTTGTTGCGCTGACCTGGAGGGTGGAATTGGTCAATCCCCCGAATTCGGAGGCTGATGCCATCAGGTTACCTGCTCCGCTTACGGCGGCGGCTGATCCGGTGGCGGCGTTTGAGCGGATTTGTGATGAGTTGGCCATTAGTGGCATTTGCGGACGTTGAATCGGGCACGCCCTAACCAAACCCCTGCCCCCGGTTCTGCTCTGTCCATAGGGTCAGATTGCCTTGTTGGCTGCCTGCGGCCAGTG
>CAZJZR010000916.1:0-1851 GCA_964550475.1 uncultured bacterium | reverse complement strand
TTATGGTAATTTTGACTACTTTTCTGGCTCCACCGTTTTTACGGGTTGCCTTTGGTTCATCTACGAATCCCATCCCAGAACCTACTACAGCTACAGAATGAGTTAGTAACAGTTTTGGTTCACCAATTACGATGAACCGTTCGGCACACTGGGTGCTATTACCAAGGAAGAAATGCAGGAAGAACTGTCACAAATCTTCTTGGATCACCGTTGCACGGTATTGATGGTGACCCATGATATTGATGAGTGCTTGTTCCTGGCCGATCGCATCGTGATGATGACCAATGGCCCCGCTGCGGGAATTGGCGAAATTTTGGAGATTCCCTTCCCCCGTCCCCGCGATCTCGCCCAGATCATGGAAGACCCGCAATATTATGACCTGCGGAACCGCGCCCTCGACTTCCTGTACAACCGTTTTGCCCACGACGATGTGGAATAAGAACTTGGCGGAAACATCACATCCTCGTGATGTCTGTAGGGACACGGCAATGCCGTGTCCCTGCGGATAGCGGTGTGAGTACAGTATTGATTAGCAAATCAACTACCCATCAATACATAAAAATCGGCTGCTTCCAATGGAGAAGGAGCCGATTTTATTGTTTCTGTAATTGGATGAGACGATATCGGTACTACCGCCAATTAATGATTAGCGCGGGAATAGTCGTCTTGATAGCGCACAATGTCATCCTCACCCAAATATTCACCGTTTTGCACTTCTATCAGGATCAATGGTAATACACCAGGATTTTCTAAACGGTGTTTGGTGCAAGGGGGGACATAGGTGGACTGATTGCTGGAGAGCAGAATTTCATCCTCCCCACAGGTGACCTTGGCAGTGCCAGATACGACAATCCAGTGTTCGCTGCGGTGATGGTGCATTTGCAAGCTGAGGCGATGACCGGGCTTCACTTCAATCCGCTTAATCTTGTAGCCGCGCCCTTCTTCCAGGATGGTAAAAGAACCCCAAGGACGGAGTTCAGTGGCGGCTACACCAGTGGCAACGATCGCAGACAGTGAAGATTGAACCTGATTTAATTCTTGAACCTGAGCCACAGTTTTGTCTCCTTTGCAGAGCGGATAATTAACCGATTAGGCAACCAGCAATACTGAATTGATTTGACTGCATAAGTTTGGCTCTAATAGAAAGATGGTGTCTATGTGAGATAGCCAAACCAGATAACGTTTTTTTAATCAAACTGATGATTAGATTATCAGATGCTATCTAGAGCTTGAGTGCGGGAAATACGTATTTATATCAAGTCTTTATGCACAAATGCGGAATTATAAAGTTTGGTTGAAGTGAAAAGGTTGTCTGTCCAGCAATCCTACGTGTATTAAGCTGGATGACTCACGACAACTTACTGCACAATAGCTAACTTTTGTATAGACAAGTTGAGCTGAAAAACGATTGACAGCAGCCTTGGCTAGACAACAAAATCCACCTCTACCGTGTAAATTGTTGTTGGCCGTTGAGGCTAGGATGGCTATAAACCCAAAAGGCATAGAGTGGAAATAGTAAAGTCATTTTCACTCCATGCCTTAGCAGTATTCGACGGATTTTTTAACCTTTGGAATTGCGCCCTTCGATTACGCTCATCCCGACTACCCTGATTGCGGATTGCGACTCCGCTCCTTTCAACTCCGCTCAAAGTGTGGAGCGGGTTAACTGAGCGAAGCCGAAGTTAGCTGAGTGTAGTCGAAGTTAGCAATTTGGTTAGTTAATGCTGATGATCCAAGTGCCAACGTAGCGCACCAAGCCACCGACATCACCAGGAGCTTCAATGTTGCAGTTGAAATAGAACATCCCGCCCATGGGAGGATTCTTGACGTTGGAGAGGACGATTTCCACAT
>CAZJZR010000915.1:0-1854 GCA_964550475.1 uncultured bacterium | reverse complement strand
TCACCGCCTGCATGGAGCAGGTGATCTGCGAAAAACGCTGTCGCCATTTCCGTACCCTCTGGGAACAACTGGATTTAGCGGCTGACCCCGATCTGGGCAGCTATTACCAACAGCAAATCTATGCTGAAAAACAACGGATCGCCGAATTAAATCGGCAGCGGGGGGCGGAGTTGGAGGAATTGGTGGGAGCCAGTTAGGCGAGGCACCCATCCCATCTGCTGCCCATCGCCGACCTTAAAGCTGCTGAGCAATTTGACGGGCAATCTCTCCGCCGATCGCGAGGGATGAGGTGGCGGCAGGACTGGGAGCATTCAACACATGCACCGCATTGGAGCGGGTAACGATGTAAAAATCCTGCACCAGATCGCCGTTGGGATAGATCGCTTGGGCGCGAACTCCGGCTCCCCCGGTGGCCAAATCCGTTTCTTGAATCGCCGGAACCAACTTTTGCAACGATTCACAGAACAGCTTTTTGCTAAAGGAACGACGAAATTCGTCCCAACTCATTTGCCAATGTTTGCCCACCAACCGCCAAAAGCCGGGATAGGTGGCGACATCCCACAGATCGCCGACGTTCACTTGCGACTTGCGATACCCCTCACGGGCAAAGGCCAACACCGCATTCGGCCCGGCTTCAATGCCGCCGTGGATTAACCGGGTGAAATGCACGCCCAAGAAGGGGAATTTGGGGTCGGGGACGGGGTAAATCAGGTTTTTAACCAAGAATTGCCGCTCTGGTTTGATTTTGTAATACTCGCCTCGGAAGGGCACAATCCGCACATCCCGCTGTTCTCCGGCCAGTTGGCTAACGCGATCGCAATATAATCCCGCACAATTGACTAACAAATCAGCCTTGAATACCCCCGCCTTGGTTTCGACCGCCCAGCCTGCACCATCGGGCTGGAGCCGCATCACCTGCGCTGCGGTTTGGATGGTGCCGCCCCGCATTTGGATATGGCGGGCGATCGCCGCACACACCTGCTTGTAGTCCACAATGCCCTCCTGTGGCACCTGAATCCCCGCCACCCCTTGGACATAGGGTTCAATTTCCCGCAATTGCTCTGCCGTCAACAACCGCAGCCCCAGCAGACCATTTTGCTGCCCGCGATCGTAGAGATCATTTAATCGCCCCAGTTCACTCTCATCCGTAGCGACCACCAATTTGCCGCAGATCTCATGGGCAATTTGATTGTCTTGGCAAAACCGAATCATGTCCTGAATGCCTTGCACCGCCAACCGCGCCTTGGCCGATCCCGGTTTGTAATACAATCCCGCGTGCAACACGCCGCTGTTATTCCCAGTCTGATGCTGCCCCAGCCTGGGTTCTTTTTCCAATACGGTGACTGTGGCATTGGGGAGCACTTGCAGCAATTTGTAAGCCGTGGCTAGGCCCACTACCCCACCGCCAATCACGACGATTTGCTGCCGTGCTTGGAGATTTGTGGGGATGGGCTGCGGGGTAATGGAATCAGATACCAGAGAACTCATGGGCGATCGCGCGACTTGTGGAGCATCACAACTTGGTTTTATAGGAATTTATCCTAAAACCTGAATAATTCACGAGCGATTCTTAGAATAGAGAAAAGAGAGCTTGAAACGGTTTAGAATCAAGCTCTCTAACTATTTAAGCGTCCTTATTTTGCCATGACAGGATGTAATCTGGCACTGTCCTACACGTTGGCTACGCCTTGTCGCTTAGAGGTGGAATTTCCCGTGCTGCTGAATAGCAGGATGAATTGCAACGAAGTTGCAATTCATCCAACTCTTAACTCATCCCTAAATTCAGCAACGCCGAGTTTTCCTGATCCTCAATGATTTTGTGTTTGAACCGATAACCTTGTACGGGCGAAGCAT
>CAZJZR010000914.1:0-1854 GCA_964550475.1 uncultured bacterium | reverse complement strand
CGGCGGGTTTGTCGCCTGCTTGGGCGCGTAAAATGCCGCGATGCACGTAGGCGATTACGGTGTTGGGGTTGATCGTTAGGACGTGATCAAAGTCGGCGATCGCGCCCTTGGCATCCTTTAACTCTGCCCGTGCCAATCCCCGTTGCAACAGGGCTTGCAAAAAATTGGGGTTCAGTTTCAGGGCTTGGTCAAAGTCACGAATGGCCGCCCGCAATTCCCGCAACCCCACCATCACCATGCCCCGCTGCACGTAGACGTTGGGGGAGTTGGGACGCAGTTCCAAGGCGTGGCTGAAGTCGTGTAAGGCTCCTTGGCGATCGCCCAGTTGCGCCCGACAACTGCCCCGGCCAATGTAGGCTTCCGGTAGTTTGGGACTGAGGTGCGTGACTTGACTGTAGTCGGCGATCGCTGGCTGATACTGCCCCAAGGCGGCCAAGGAATTGCCGCGATTCAAGTACGCGCTGACGAACTGGGGAGCCGCGTCCAGTACAGCGGAAAAGTGCCGCACCGCCTCTTGATGATTGCCTTTTTGGGCATCCATTAAACCCTGGTTAAAGGAATCGTCTGCGTTCATGGGCAGTACCTGTGATGGTCGTGATGGTAGAAGGTTGAGGCTGGCTACTCACAGGCTGGTTGAAACGATGCCAAGACTGAGCAGCACAATAGCCCTTGTTCTAATCGTGCCCGTCTGCACTGCCAAATGTGTGGATTGATTACTGTTCTTAACGAATGATGGCTGCTGACGAACTGTGGCGGTTTGGGGATCTACGGGTGTAACCGTTCACTCTCTGGCAGGGAAAACGTGAGTGCAGCCCGCAACACTTTTCCCTGTGGGAATGTGAACAGTCCCCTACGGATTGTGTTGAGACTGGCGAGATTTGGCCAGTCTGGGCTGCTAGACCGTTATAGTTGCTCTGGATCGATACCGAGTTGCCGTAGTTTTGCCCAAGCGCGATCGCGTTCTTGTTGAGCGGTGGCCAATGCCTGTAATGCAGCATCACGTTCGGCTTCAGTTTGCTGAAGTTGAGCGGCTTTGTCTGCCCAATCCTGTGGATCTGCAAACCGACGATTATCGGGATAAAACACGGCTAAGCCCTGTTCATCCATGGCAAAGCGAATACCTAAGAGGGGAGATTTCCAGGGCAGGTTCAAGGGTAACAAGTATCCGGGGAGTTGGCTGCGATCGCTACGCACCAGTCCCCAAAAGTCGTCGGTTTCAGGATTGTAAAAGTAGATTTCTAAGACCCCATGCTGAAGGTAGAACATCTCCTTTTGGCGAATTTCCTCCGGTTTGTTGCTGGGGGAGACGATCTCAAAGACGACCTGGGGGGCGATATTGTCCTCTTCCCACTGTTTATAGCTGCCGCGATCGCCTGCCGCTCGGCCAATCACCACAAACACATCGGGGGCGGTGACAATCGTGGTTTGTCCCTCAACAGGATACCAAAACAGATCGGCGGCAACGAAGATATTTTGACCTGCAAACAGGTGTTTTAAGTTCTCCGCTAATCGAACAATCCAGCGGTATTGCTTAGTGTTGTCAGCCATGGGTTGCCCATCTGATTCTGGATAAATCAGTGCAGTTTTGGCAAGGGATTCCGTTGGCACCATGGTTCTAGCCAGTCCCCAGTTGGTTTTCCAGAATTATAACTGCGCCCAAGTCACTGTTCACTTTCCGTCAGGGAAAACGTGGGTGCAGCCCCCACCACTTTTCCTCTGGGGAGATCTGAACAGTTCCATTTAAGACTGTTTTAAGATGTTTGCTGTTTTAAGACCCTTGCTGTAACCGCTGCCGTGCTTGCACTTCCCAACCTGTTTCAGTGGGATTGGCTGTATTGGCATAGCGATCGCACA
>CAZJZR010000913.1:0-1854 GCA_964550475.1 uncultured bacterium | reverse complement strand
GCGATCGCCAAGGGTTCCCGTTCCATTGGTTCCGACTCATCCGCTGGCAACGCCTTACCCCAGTCTCGATCCAGCACAAAGCCAAACAGCTTATAGCCATCACCCAAAATCGGTGAATCCAGCCACGGTTGCACGCCCCGCTTCAAAATCGTTTCAACTCGCCCCAACAGCAAATCGAACAATGCCTCGATCTGCTCAGCACCGTAGGATTGGCCATCGCGGTGCAGTTTGACTAAACAGGCTTCATCACTATGCGACTGTCGTTTGACGATCAGGGGCACGACAAACCAGGCATCTTGGTGGCGAAATGGCACCGACACATGGGGACGCAACCGCAGCCGCAGCCCCAAGTACCAATAGCCGTCCTCTAACATACAGGTGACATCGCGAATCCGTTCCCGATTTGATCCGATCCAGTTAAAGCGCATCCGGCGATCGGGACGCTCGGCGCGGATGGGTTCAGACAGGGAAATGAATTCCACATCATCGGCATACCAACCGGAATAGGTCACAAATTCACGGGTGAGGTATTCGACAAAATCAAAACAAACATTGGCATCGACATAGAGTTGATGCCCTTGGGAAACAAAAAGTTCTTGGAGGGTTTGGTATTTGGTCATAAGATTTGCGAACCGCTAACTCAAATTAGAGATGAATTAGAGATGAAATGGATGAACTTAGCTGGAAATTGCAACAAAGCTTTGAATTATCGGGTGCTGTAGCCGTAATCACTAAGAGCCAAAATCATCAACATGCCAATTCGAGTACGCTCCTTTCGACTACGCTCCTTTCGGCTACGCTCAAGGTGCGAGTCGGCGGTCGCTAAGCGAAATCAGCGGTAGCGGAGGGCAGTCGGCGGTGGCTGAGCGCAGTCGAATCCATCACCAACTTCCCGCCCTGAATAGCTGCACAACCCAGCTTATACCGGTTGGCAGTATCTCCAGACGGATCCGCCAGATCGATACCGTTGATGCAGTCTGTTCCCCAAAATCCTTGGTAAGATCTACCTAGTATTAGTCGTCGTTTCGTTTACCCTGTCACCTTATATCTCAGTAATTTCAGTCATTCGTATGATTCAACGGTGATTAAATTTCACTCCAATCCACCATGAATTCATTGAGAGGCGTTACGTCAGACTACCCCCTATCCGATTCATCTCACCCCGATCAACCTGCTTTGCTCAGTCCGGTTGCACCGCCGAGGGATCCCAATGTTTACTGTGGGTTAGATCCTAGCCAACTGTGGTTGTATGAACGGGCCATGGCGGCGACCAGTTGTGGAATTGTGATTGCGGATGCCAGTCAGCGCGATCGCCCCTTGATTTACTGTAATCCGGCCTTTGAAAAAATCAGCGGTTATACCCGCGATGAGATATTGGGGAAAAATTGCAAATTTCTCCAAGGAGCCGACACGGATCCCGCCACCGTCCAAAAAATTCGGGACGCGCTCGATCACGGTCAGGGCTGCCAGGTGATGATTAAAAACTATCGCAAAGACGGCACCCCCTTTTGGGAAGAATTAACCATTTCCCCCGTCCATGACCACACGGGACGGTTAACCCACTTCATTGGCATCCAAACAGATATTACGGACAAAGTGATTGCCGATGCAGAAATGCAGGCTTCGCAGGCGCGACTGCAAGAGCAAACGGCACAGCTTGAACGCACATTGTCCGAACTAAAGCACGCCCAAGCCCAACTGGTGCAGAGTGAAAAAATGTCCAGTTTGGGGCAATTGGTGGCCGGAGTTGCCCACGAAATCAATAACCCGGTGAATTTTGTCCACGGGAATGTGGATTACATCGAACAATACAGCCAAGATTTGCTGCGGGCGATCGCCCTCTATCGCGCCCAC
>CAZJZR010000912.1:0-1870 GCA_964550475.1 uncultured bacterium | reverse complement strand
CCGCTGACTCACAGGTAGAGCACCTCTGCCAAAATCCGTGTACTGATGCACCGCTCCAGACCAGCCTGATGCACCAGATCAACCTTCACCCTAACTGATCACTGAGGTACTAAATTGACAACCTTCAGTCAACTGGGAGTCTTAGGGAAGGATTCCAGCAGATCCCCATCGCTAGCGTCTGTTTGCTCTCTATTTGCTCATGTAGGACAAGTGGATGGATGCAGCAACCTGGCGATTGTGAAGAAAGGCGGGGGGAGATGGGGAAAGGGGGGATGGCAGGAAGGGCGCAGGGTGAGGCTTGGCGTGGTGGGGCGGTGGGGCGAAACCTACAGTCGTTGGCGAGGGGGTGAACTGTTGGGTTGTACATTGTGCAACTCAACTTAGAAGATCAGCGATCGCGCTGGTTGGTACTGTCAAGCCTGGGATAGTAGCGCAACAAATTCAGTCGCTTTGACAATTGCAATCGCTTGATATGTCCTTAACGATAGAAGATGTTTGTCGCCTGTAACAATATGAGTTACGCCACCAACGACAGCACATTCAACAACCATATCATCGTCTGGATCAGCGTCCACTGCCTGCAATTCTGTAGATATTGCAACCAACCGAGAAAAACTGCGTACCTCTTCAACGGCTGCTTGTGCCATCTCCTGAGAAAACTTGAATTTGATGATTAACTTCTCAGCAAACTCGTTCAGAATCTCCTGACAGGTCACAGACTCGACCTGACCGATTTTTGCCAGAGCTAAACACCGAAACGGATTACTGCTTGTGGATAATAAGGCAGAAATCAAAATATTGGTATCAAAAACAACACTGTATCGCACTAATCCTCATGCACCATATCGTCAATAAAAGCTTCTCGCTCATCCTCAGTCATGGTGTCCCAGTTCTGTCCTCGTTCTTGGGCAACGAGTCGCGCTCTGTCTGCTCCGTAGCAAGATAGGGATGCCCACTGCCCCCACTGTTGTAGCAGTAAAAATCTAAACACCTCTATTTGCTGCTCACTGGGTAGTTGTTTGACTAACTCAATCACTTGTTCATTACTCAGTGTGAAGGTAAGCATTTTTTCACCTTTGAGAGCTTATAGACATTATGGTGCATCATTAATGACTCACTCTGCTAGCGTGTGCGACTGCGATCGCGCTCTACAAATTGCATGTGATGATGCGCTACGCTGGTGCGGAGGCATCCGACAAAATCGGCGATCGCTAATTACAGGCATAGTCTAGATCGTCTGCGAGTTCGGTTTCGGAATAGTGGCGAGGGATGTTTCGCTCGCCTAAAAGCTGGCTAAATTGGCGATGGTCAAGGTTGGCGAGTTCACGGGCTTTGCCGAACGATCATAGTTCTTGGGCGTAGAGCGCGATCGCGAGTTCTTTGAGTAGTTCTGCTTTGATGCGGTTTTCTGGCAGTCGGATCGACTGGACTATGGTTTCAGGAATGGCTAATTGCATCGGTTGATCTCTCCAAAATTTTAAGGGTGCGGGTTGCAAATTCAAAGATTACGGCTGGTTTGAATTGGCGCATACTTTAAACTGTTGAGTCTACAAATATTCGATATGGTTAATCATTTCTTCAGGTGTCAGGAGTTCCCAAATCAAAACAATTCCTTGAATAATTTGTCCGATAGATTTTGTTTGTTGTGGACAGTAGATAATTCCGAGATGGTTGACTCCTTGACGATGAATTCTTAGAAAATCTATATCTTGAGTGAAAATTATCCTTCCTTGTGAAACGGCAAATTTAAGTTGTACGTCATCAGAAACAGCAATAAGTTTTTGCTCTGGAGTAGTTGTTACATCAATTCCTCGCATACGCAATCCATTGCTAATTGCGTTGCTGACATTTTCATCTAAATGAAATTTAA
>CAZJZR010000911.1:0-1875 GCA_964550475.1 uncultured bacterium | reverse complement strand
CTCCTCCCCGCTCCAGTCCACTGTTAATTGGGTTCTTATGAGTATTGGTTACGTCGCCCTTGTCCTTCATGCTCACCTTCCGTTTGTACGTCACCCTGAAAGTAGTTACGTCCTAGAGGAAGAGTGGCTCTACGAAGCGATTACCGAAACCTACATCCCCTTGCTGTGGATGTTTGAAGGGCTAAAACGGGACGGCATCGACTTCAAAATCACCATGAGCATGACCCCACCGTTGGTGTCAATGCTGCGTGATCCCCTCCTGCAAGATCGGTACGATGAGCACTTAGCCCAGTTAGAAGAACTGGCGGAAATGGAGGTGGAACGGCACGTCCACAACGGTCACCTGCGCTACTTGGCCGAATACTATGCCACCGAATTTAACCGGGTGCGGCAAACCTGGGAGAACTACGATCGCGACCTGGTAAAAGCATTTAAGCAATTTTTAGATAGCAACAACTTAGAAATCATCACCTGCGGTGCCACCCATGGCTACCTGCCGCTGATGAAAATGTATCCCCAAGCCGTCTGGGCACAGATTCAAGTCGCCTGTGAACATTACGAGCAAACCTTTGGTCGTCCGCCCAAGGGGATTTGGTTGCCAGAATGTGCCTACTACGAAGGGCTGGAACGGATGCTGGCGGATGCGGGGCTGCGCTACTTCCTCACCGATGGCCACGGCATTCTCTATGCCCGTCCCCGTCCCCGCTTCGGCACCTATGCCCCCATCTTTACGGAAACGGGTGTGGCGGCTTTTGGCCGGGATCACGAGTCGTCGCAGCAGGTGTGGTCGTCTGAGGTGGGTTACCCCGGTGCGGCAGAGTATCGGGAATTCTACAAGGATTTGGGCTGGGAAGCGGAGTACGAGTACATCAAGCCCTACATCATGCCCAATGGTCAGCGCAAGAACACGGGGATCAAATACCACAAAATCACCGGAAAGGGCTTGGGGCTGTCGGATAAAGCCTTGTATGACCCCTACTGGGCGCGGGAAAAGGCAGCGGAACACGCGGGCAATTTTATGTACAACCGGGAGCGGCAAGTCCAACACCTGCAAGGGATTATGCAGCGTCCGCCCATCATCGTCTCGCCCTACGATGCTGAATTGTTCGGTCACTGGTGGTACGAAGGCCCCTGGTTCCTGGATTACCTGTTCCGCAAGTCGTGGTACGACCAAAACACGTTCCAGATGACCCACTTGGCGGACTATCTGCAAGGCAATCCCACCCAGCAGGTGTGCCGTCCGTCCCAGTCCAGTTGGGGTTACAAGGGTTTCCATGAGTATTGGCTGAACCAAACCAATGCCTGGATTTATCCCCACTTGCACAAAATTGCCGAGCGGATGATTCAACTGTCCTATCGGGAGCCGACGGATTTGTTGGAATGGCGGGCACTGAACCAGGCGGCGCGGGAGGTGCTGTTGGCGCAGTCCTCTGACTGGGCGTTCATTATGCGGACGGGGACGATGGTGCCCTATGCGGTGCGACGGACGCGATCGCACGTGATGCGGTTCAACAAGCTGTACGAGGACATTCTGGCGGAGAAAATTGATTCCGGTTGGCTAGAGAAGATCGAAGCGATGGATAACATTTTCCCGAAGATCAACTATCGGGTCTATCGTCCGCTTTAAGGGCGATCGCTCATTTTTGGGGTACAGATCTCAGTGGAAATGGTGTTCCGTGTCTTTTAGTAGTTCAGTCGTGCCCGTCAGCAAGAGCGGGCAACGGCTCTGTTTTTTGGTGCAGCATTACACATGATTTGGCTTTGACCAAGCCAAGCGTAAACGACATCCATACATTAGACCTCTTGACATTAGACCTCTTGCAAATTAGGTTCTACGCCACCAATCCTTCCCCACCCTTCGGGAAGAGCAAAGCT
>CAZJZR010000910.1:0-1881 GCA_964550475.1 uncultured bacterium | reverse complement strand
GGGATAGCGTTGGGCGATCGCCCCCAGTCCAGCCCGCAACTGTTCACCCCGCTCTAGCACATTCGCCAAAAAGCTGGGGTCTTCTAGGGTGTAGCAAATCGCCAGAGCCACGCCGCAAACGAAGGGATTGCCGCCAAAGGTGCTGGCGTGTTCTCCGGCTTGGAAGACATCACAGGACTGTTTGCACAGCACCGCGCCAATCGGGATGCCGCCACCCAAGCCCTTCGCGGAGGTGAAAATATCGGGTTCAATGCCCAAGTTTTCGTAGCCCCATAGTTTCCCAGTGCGGCCAATCCCTACCTGGACTTCATCCAGAATCAGCAGGATGCCCTTGTCGTCGCAGATCTCGCGAATCCGTTTGAAGTAGGCCAACTCACCGGGACGCACGCCGCCTTCCCCTTGCAGGGCTTCCAGCATGATCGCCGCCACTTGCCGCTGATCGGCATCCAAGTCGGCGATCGCCTGCTCCAGAGCCGCAATGTCGTTGTAGGGGACATAACAGAAACCGGGAACCAGCGGATTAAAGTGCTTTTGGTACTTGGGTTGTCCGGTGGCGGTGACGGTGGCGAGGGTGCGGCCATGGAAACTGGACTGGGCAGTGATAATCACCGGATTCTCGATCCCCAGTGCGGTGTGGGCATACTTCCGCGCCAACTTAATCGCCCCTTCGTTGGCTTCCGCCCCAGAGTTACAGAAAAAGGCGCGATCGGCACAGGAATGATTCACCAACCATTTGGCCAACTCGCCCTGTTGCGGCACGTAGTACAGGTTGGAGACATGGTGCAGCGTTTTGATTTGCTGGGTGACCGCTTCCACCATAATCGGATGGGCGTGTCCCAAGGTGCAGGTGGCAATCCCGGCGACAAAATCCAGATATTCGCGACCATCCGTATCCCAAACTCGACAACCCTCACCTCGCGCTAAGGCCAAGGGAAACCGCCCATAGGTGGACATGACATAGGTGTCAAATTCGGCGGAACTGAAGGGAGAGGGAGCCTCCGGGTGACTGGTTGGGGTCAGAGGCAATTCGGGTGCAAGAACGTCTGGACTCACAAGCTCTATTCCTTTGAGGTGCCAATAGGTGCCAATCAAGATTGAACGGCCAATATTGAACGATTGTAGGACAGATATCCGGAATTGGTTATCCAAGATACCAGTTGAGTCGGCACGATCGCCCCCTAATGTCCCTCCAACTGGTCACGCCAACATGCTGGCGATCGCTGTCCTAGAGGGAGTTTGGGCAGTGTTGTATGGGGAACAATCCGCGATCGCGTTAGCTGTGATTTCTTGACAATCCACCCGACAAGCAAACTTTAGGGGCGACTGAGAGCCAAGTCGGGACGGAGGGTTTTGGCTTGGCGCAGATAGGGGTGGTGAATCGCCAGATGGGGGTTGGGGGTGTTGATGTGAATCAAAAACCGGATGCAACGGGGCAGACTGCCTTCAACGTGCATTTGCTGTACGTCTAATAAAGGCACGTTATGCCATCGGGGACGCTCACGGGCGATCGCGGCAGGGAAGACCACATCCAAGTCACGAGTCACCGAAAAGGTAGCACTAATAATTAGCTCAGGGTCAATCTGGTTTGTGGCCTCCAATTCATCCAACAACTCGTGAACGGCTTCTCGAATTGCTTCCACCGTATTCTCCGAAACCGTTGTTGCGCCACGAATTGCCCGTACTCGCCACTCCACGTAAAACCCTCCAGATTTATTAAATTTCAATTCCAAAGTTTTAGAAATTCGTTATGCTGCCAGAATACCAGTTAGGCAGTAATGCCTAGAGAACAGATCGGTCTGAAACACCCCTGATCTAAACTCAACCCCATCTTAAGCTGAGTCACCCCGTCTGCGGTGAAAACTTCAGCCTGACTTAATCGAA
>CAZJZR010000909.1:0-1887 GCA_964550475.1 uncultured bacterium | reverse complement strand
CCATCAATGCCATACTGTGTAAAGCTTTGACCGACTTTTGCGTAATGGATAGCTTGAAAAGGGGGGACTAGCGATTCATCTACCCAAATTTATCAAGATGGGCTGTCTGAGCAGAGGAAAGATCAGGAAAGTTGCACATCAGGTTACTTTATAAAATCCCATCCATTCACTATCCAGCATTCACCACTCCCTATCCACTATCCACCATTCATCACGCTCTATCCTCTCCCCATTCCCTATACTTAAAAGGTAAACTTCTGGATAATGAATATCTCTCTTATCCCGGTTCCGCTGAGTCTTAAACCATGCTGAAAACCCTGCTCGGTGATCCAAACGCCCGCAAACTGAAAAAGTACCAACCCATCCTGACTGAGATCAACCTTTTGGAGGAAGAGATTCAGGCTCTCTCCGATCAGGATTTAACGGGGAAAACCGCAGAATTTAGGCAGCGGTTAGACAAGGCCAAGACCCCTAACCAAATCGCGGAGGCGTTGGACGACATTCTGCCGGAAGCGTTTGCCGTGGTGCGGGAAGCGGGGCGACGGGTGCTGGGGATGCGGCATTTTGACGTGCAGATGATTGGTGGCATGGTGCTGCACGATGGCCAAATTGCCGAAATGAAGACCGGGGAAGGCAAAACCCTGGTGGCGACGCTGCCTGCCTACCTCAACGCTTTGACCGGGAAAGGCGTACACGTCATCACCGTCAACGACTACCTGGCGCGGCGGGACGCGGAATGGATGGGGCAAATCCATCGCTTCCTGGGGCTAAGTGTGGGGTTGATCCAGCAGGGGATGGGGCCGAGCGACAAGAAACACAACTACGGCTGCGATATCACCTACGCCACTAACAGCGAAATTGGCTTTGACTACCTGCGGGACAACATGGCCACCTCGATGGATGAGGTGGTGCAGCGTCCATTTAACTACTGCGTCATCGACGAAGTGGACTCGATTCTAATTGATGAGTCCCGCACACCGCTGATTATTTCCGGTCAGGTCGATCGCCCCAGCGAAAAGTACATCCGCGCCTCGGAAGTGGCGGCGGGACTGCGGCGCAAGGAAAACGAAGAGTCCGACGGCGACTATGAGGTGGATGAGAAGGCGCGGAACGTCTTGCTC
This sequence comes from uncultured bacterium, assembly GCA_964550475.1. Classification (GTDB taxonomy): domain Bacteria; phylum Cyanobacteriota; class Cyanobacteriia; order CAIUCS01; family CAIUCS01; genus CAIUCS01. The sequence continues at coordinate 766 of CAZJZR010000909.1, read as the reverse complement.
ACTGACGAGGGCTTTATTCACGCTGAGCAAATTTTGGGTGTGAAGGATCTGTTTGATCCCAAAGACCCATGGGCGCACTATGTGTTTAATGCCATCAAGGCGAAAGAATTGTTCCTGCTGGATGTGAACTACATCGTCCGTGATGACGAGATCGTGATTGTGGATGAGTTCACCGGACGGGTGATGCCCGGTCGGCGGTGGAGTGATGGGCTGCACCAGGCGATCGAGGCCAAGGAACGGGTCGAAATTCAACCGGAAACCCAAACCCTCGCCACCATCACTTACCAAAACTTCTTCCTGCTCTATCCCAAGTTGGGCGGCATGACGGGCACCGCCAAGACGGAAGAGGCGGAGTTTGAAAAAATTTACAATCTCCAGGTCACCATCGTTCCCACCAACCGCACGACGCGGCGGAAAGACTTGTCTGACGTGGTGTACAAGAACGAAGAGGCTAAATGGAAAGCCGTGGCCATGGAATGTGCGGAAATGCACGAAGTGGGTCGGCCTGTGCTGGTGGGTACCACCAGTGTGGAAAAGTCGGAGGTGTTGTCTAGCCTGCTGGATCAGTTGAAGATTCCTCACAACCTGCTGAATGCGAAGCCGGAAAACGTGGAGCGGGAGTCGGAAATCATTGCTCAAGCCGGACGTAAGGGGGCGGTGACCATTTCCACCAACATGGCTGGACGGGGCACCGACATCATCCTGGGTGGGAACGCCGATTACATGGCACGGCTGAAGGTGCGGGAGTATTTCATGCCGCGCTTGG
>CAZJZR010000908.1:0-1889 GCA_964550475.1 uncultured bacterium | reverse complement strand
CGCTGGTGGTGACGGTGCGTTGTTCTTTGCGGATGGTGGCGGTGGGCTTAAAGGCGATTCGCAGAACGATCGGTTCACCGTTGGAAATGCCGCCTTGGACTCCGCCGGAACGGTTGGTGACTGTGCGGATGTTGCCTGCTTCGTCAATATAAAATTCGTCGTTGTGTTCACTCCCGGTCATCAGGGTGCCCGCAAAGCCAGAGCCAATTTCAAAGCCTTTGGTGGCGGGGAGGGACATGACGGCTTTGGCTAAGTCGGCTTCCAGTTTATCGAAAACAGGCGATCCCAGCCCTTTGGGCATGTGCCGCGCCACGCACTCGACCACACCACCGATAGAGTCGCCCTGATCCCGGATCTGTTCAATCAAATCAATCATCCGTTCGGCGCATTCACTATCGGGGCAGCGGACGATGTTGCTTTCCACTTGTTCGAGGGTGACGGTGCTGGGATCAACCACGCCTTCCAGATCTTTAATGCGTTTAACGTAAGCAATGATTTCCACGCCACCAAATTGGTGCAGGATTTTTTTTGCGATCGCCCCTGCTGCCACCCGGCCAATGGTTTCCCGCGCCGATGAACGTCCCCCACCTTGCCAATTGCGGATGCCGTATTTAGCATCGTAGGTGGCATCGGCGTGGGAGGGTCGATATTTCTCCACCATGTCGTTGTAGTCCTGCGATCTCTGATCCTGGTTTCGCACCAGAATCATAATCGGCGTGCCTAACGTCTTGCCTTCAAACACCCCAGACAAAATTTCGCAGGTGTCGGCTTCTTTGCGGGGGGTGGTGATTTTGCTTTGTCCGGGACGGCGACGGTTCAGCTCGGCCTGAATCTCTTCAGCGGAAATCTCCAACCGGGGCGGGCAGCCGTCAATTACGACTCCAACCCCACCGCCATGGGATTCACCAAACGTTGTTATCCGAAACAGATGGCCAAAGGTGTTGCCCATGGAACTAAACCGATCACAGCAAAAGAGGACAAGATCTAAGCGTAACGCAGAATAGGTAATGGGTAATAGGTGATTGGAATCGGTAATCGGGAGGAATGGGGGGTATGGGGAATATTGGGATGGGTGTGGTGTTGGCGATGGTGTTGGTGAGTGGGTGGGCGGATCCGGCTATGGCGACACCGTGCAAGGCGTATACGGTGGACAATCCTGATCCCAAAGCCGGGTATCCCTACGATGAGGTAAATAACTGTCCGCCACTGCGGGGAGTCTTTACCAACCGAGATTGGCAGGTGCAGGTGCAACTCTATGAACCTGCCGAATATCTGCTGACCTGGGTGAATCGCCGCACCCAGGAAACCATTCAGGTGATGGATTTCAATGTTAGGGGAACGCGCGATCGCCCCCAATACCGCTTCCGCAAACCGGAAACCCCAATTGTGTACGTATTCACCTTTCGACCCGCGAACCCTAACGTTGTGCGAGTAGAAATCTACAACGGCAACCAACGCACCCTGAATCAGTTGTTGTATCGGTCACGGTAGGTCATGGGGATGGGATGAATGAATCCGCGATTCATTCATCCATGCAGAATCCCCGTTGCTTGAGCGTAGTCGAAAGCAACGGGGATTCTGGAGCTACGTAGAGCGTCACCTTCGGCTACGCTCAGGTGACACGCTCTACGTTCCTTGGGCGTAGTCGAAAGGAACCTTGAGCGTAGTCGAAAGGCTATTGCAACTTCAGCCGTTGGCTAATCGCGTAGACATCTTTATCGCCGCGTCCGGAGCAGTTGATCACGATTTTGGTGCCGTTAGCAACTTGGGGGCAGAGGGTGTCGAGGTAGGCGATCGCATGGGACGTTTCCAAAGCGGGAATGATCCCTTCCAATCGCGATAACCGTTGCAGAGCTTCTAAGGCTTGATCATCGGTAATGCTATAGTAT
>CAZJZR010000907.1:0-1889 GCA_964550475.1 uncultured bacterium | reverse complement strand
ATTCAGCCAAAATACCCTGAAAGTGACCCCGATGAATGAGGATGTTTCACAGGGAGGGGAGCCAAGGGTGTTCACAAACCAATGAACCTCCGGAAATATTTTGCGGCATCGCATTCATCCTCAAAGAGTCAGCGTAATAGTTTGTAATATTTCCCTCAGAATCGCCCTGGGATTCAAGCCGGATTTGCAGACTCAAAAACCGCTGAACCCATTACCAAGCAACCAGTTCAGTATTGGGTAAGCATGGCGATCCGCCGAAAACTCAAACGAGACTCCCTTGGACGATGTAACGCTTTTCTGGGGTGCGGTTGGCGATCGCAACAAAGTGTGTCTTGTTATTAAGATTTATGTCGCATGGTTAGTTCTTGCAGGGGGCAGCCTAATTGGCGACAGTTTACACGCTGCTGCATCACCACCCTGAGCGGTCACCCCCCAGCGACCACATGACCCGCCGCCGCGATCGCGGCGGTCACTTCAGCTTCGGAGGTTTGCGTATCGATGCTGACTGTTTTGCTGGCCACGTCAACATGAACCGTCGCATTGGCATCTAAGGTTTTGATCGCTTTGGTGACGGTATCGGCACAGCCATCGCACATGATGCTGGATACGTGTAGGTGTAGGGTCATACTGGCCTCGGTTAAATCGCTAATCAACTCATGTACTAATCTAAAACGAAAGAAAAGAAAGATTGGGCTGATTGGTAATGGGTAATTGGTGATGGGTAATGGGTAAGTAACTGCCCAGGTGCCGATTAAGGACGCGGGAACCGCGCCCCTACAAACAGACCAAATACAGAATGTCCGTGTAGGGGTTGGGTACCCCAACCCTTGTGGATCAAACAATCCAGTGTTGATCGACCTGAGTAGTTACATGGGTAATTGGGTAGTGCAAGTGGGTGGGCTGAGCGTAGCCGAAACCCACAATCCCGAACGGTAGCATCGCGAGCAGCTTGGACGTTCCCCATCACCCAAAACCATGCCTCATTTTTTTGAGAATTAGTCGCAATAAATTCCGACTCTGCTAAGGTTAAATCTACGGCATTCTCTTGGCCAGACAAGTTACCCTAATCATCCAGACTTCGTTTCCCATTACCGATTACCAATCACCTAAATAATCCCGCCATCCAGTCACGATTTAGAGATTCTTTATGTCTGCACTACCTCCTGCTGATAGCCCGTGGTTTGGCAATCGTCGTCGGTTTTTGCAGGTGGGGTTGGGAGGGATGGCGTTGGGTGGTTTGGCGGTGGGGTGTCAGGGGGTGCGTCCCCAGGCTGAGGCTAAAGCGATTCAGGTGCCGCCCATGCCGACTGACCTGCCTACGGGTGGGGCGCGGGTGAGTCCCATGCAGGTGTTGCACGAGTTTAACTATGGCACAGTGAAGCAGGAGAAGGGGCGCACTGTGCGGGAATTTGAGATTACGTTGGGGACAACGCCGCTGCAATTAAACAGTGCGGTGTCGTTTGTGGGGTGGACGTATAACGGGCGGATACCGGGGCCGACGCTACGGGCGCGGGTGGGCGATCGCGTCCGCGTCCTCTTTCTCAACAAGGGAGGACACGCCCACACCATGCACTTCCACGGCATCCATGCGGCGGCAATGGACGGCATTCGTCCGGTGCGAGATGGCACGGCGTTTATTTACGAATTTGATGCCGAACCCTATGGGCTGCATCTATACCATTGCCATATTGCCCCCGTGACACGGCACATTGGCCGGGGGTTGTATGGCGCGTTCATCATTGACCCGCCGAGCGATCGCCCGCCAGCCGATGAGTTGGTGCTGGTGATGGGCGGCTATGACACCAACGAGGACAAACAGAACGAACTGTATGCCTTCAACGGTCTGCCCAATTACTTTATGCAGCACCCGATCGCCCTGTACCAAAACC
>CAZJZR010000906.1:0-1889 GCA_964550475.1 uncultured bacterium | reverse complement strand
CGGGCGTGGACGGGCAGGATTTCTGACACTAGCCCAAACACGGGCAGGATCATGATGTAGACCGCTGGGTGGGAGTAGAACCAGAACATATGCTGGTAAACGATGGGATCACCGCCACCCGTGGGGTTAAAGAATGAGGTGCCTGCGATTAGGTCGAAACAGAGCAGCACCAAGGCTCCGGCCAGAACGGGGGTGGACACCAACACCAAGGCCGATGCCGCCAACATTGCCCAACAGAACAGGGGCATATTATTGAGGCCAATGCCGGGTCGCCGCATCAGCAGGATGGTGGTGATGAAGTTGATCGCACCGAGGATGGAGGAGGTACCAATCAGCAAGATGCTGAGAATCCAGATGAACTCACCCCATTTGCCATTCATTAAGCTGAGGGGTGGGTAGGAGGTCCAACCGGAGGCGGGGGCACCGACCAGAAAACTGGACATCAACAACAGGCCACCGGGTGGGTTGAGCCAGAAGGCGATCGCATTCAACCGGGGGAAGGCCATATCCCGCGCCCCCACCATCAGGGGTAACAGGAAGTTTCCAAAGGCACCATTGGCCGCAGGCACAATCCACAGGAAGATCATGATCGTGGCGTGCATGGTAAACAAGCCGTTGTACATTTCGCGGCTAACAAAATCTACCTCTGGGGTAGACAGTTCCTTCCGCACGGCGGTCGCCAACGCGCCACCGATCAGGTAAAACAAAAACGACATGACCAGGTATTGAATCCCGATCACCTTATGGTCGGTATTAAAGGTAAAGTAGTCCGTCCACTTACGCCCCGTCGTTTCCTCCGGCGGCGAAATGGGTGCGTCGAGTTGGGCTGATGTCATAGAAGGGAGTGGGGGAGGGAAGGGTGGATGGTGGATAGTGGATAGTGGATGGTGGGGGAAGGGGAAAGGGTGAAGTGAAAAGGGTGAAGGGTGAAGTATCGGAGTTGTTTAATCACACATAACCCATTACTGATCACTCGCAACTATTCACCATCCACCATCCACCATTCACTATCCACCGTGATGCTGATGATGAACTTGGGCGACGGTTTCGGGGGAGATGCCCATGGCTTCTAGGTGGGGGGCGAGGAAGCTGTCGGGGGTGTGGCGATCGCTAGTCATCGCGATGGTTTGCTGGGTGGCGGTTTCCGCGCTGGCGATTTGTTGCTGAACCCAGGCATCGTATTCTTCTTGGGGTTGGACGATTACCTGGGAGCGCATGGCTCCATGGAACGCGCCACACAGTTCGGCGCAAACGATGGGATAGGTGCCCGCTACTTTGGGCGTAAACCACAGTTCGGTTTCTTGGCCAGGAATTGCGTCTTGCTTGAGGCGGAACTGCGGCACCCAGAAGGCGTGGAGGACATCCTGCGCCTTAATTTTCAGTTGCACGTCTTTGCCGAGGGGAACGTGCAGTTCGCCTGTGGTGATGCCGCTGGCGGGATAGTTGAAAATCCAGGCGTATTGCAGGGCGGTGACGTTGACGCTGACGTTCGCTCCGGTGGATTGGGGCGGGGCACTGATGCCGATGGTGGCCACTTTGGTTTCGCTGCCGGATTTGGGATCAGGGGCGTGCAGGGGAGCGGCGATCGCGGCACCCTTCATACTGTGATGATGGGCTTGCATCGCCAGTTGCTCCAGTCCACCCATGGCGTTGTAGACCTCAAAGCTATAGACCGACAACCCCAACACAATCACGGCTGGAATGCCCGTCCAGAGAATTTCCAACGGCAAGTTTTCCTTCCAAGGGGGGCCATCAGTTTCGTCATCCACGGGTTTGCGGAACTTAAACAGCGAAAACAGCAATGCCCCCTGGACGAGCAAGAACAACCCGACCGAAATGGTGATCATGGTGTCGAACAGACCATCAATCAGCGGCGCATTGACGGACGC
>CAZJZR010000905.1:0-1890 GCA_964550475.1 uncultured bacterium | reverse complement strand
CGCGGCTATACGGGCACTAGCGTAGTCGCGGTTTTAACCGCCCGACCCTTTTCAAACACCCTCTAAGCCCCCTAACGTTGCCAAGTAGTTATGCTTCTCCCTGCCGTTTATGCTTCATTACGCCTCGCGGAACTCAAATAGATTTCCGGGTCAATTCCGTAGGAATTGACCCGGAAATCTAGTTCACAGAAAGAACATTAGAGTCTTATGGCGAAGCTGTGGGTGATGGGCTGGCTGCGGGGTCAGCGAGGCTGGGGAAGGGAGAAGTGTTGGTGGGTTCTGGGGTTGTGCCGTCGGTGGTTCCCATGGGCGCGGTAGGACTAGGCACTGTGTTGGCATCGGGTGACGGACTCACCATTGGTGTGGCAGCCGGATCAGTTGGGGTTGTTCCTGGAACAGTTGCCCCCGGTACTGTACTGATGACTTCAGTGTCTTGAATCCGCCATTGATCACCTTGGCGAACCAGGAAATACCGTACCTGTAAGACTTCGTTATAGGAACGGGAGCGATCGGGTTGGCCATTTTGATAAAACTCAGCCATTTCGCCCACTTCTGCTTCCACAGTGGCTAATTTGGCATCAATTTGGTTCATCGTGGCGGAAATAATCCGGACGCTGTGCTTGTACTGGGCATACCAGTTGCCGACGCGAGCGGTTTCGGCACGGTTCTTCCATTCGGACAGGGCAGGTTCTGCTAATACCTGATCCAGGCGATCGACACCGTAGGTTTGGCTAAATGCTTCTGATTTGGCCATTAACCACCCTTCAATAATCCGCTGACCCACTTCTGGAGTCACGATAGCGGCGGTTTCTGGAGTTGGCGATCGCACAGCATCAGGGGCATCCGGAGGTGGCAATTCCAACACGGGCTGATCCAGTTGAATGCTTAACTGTGGCCCTTCGAGCTTGGGCGCAGTTAAGTTGCCAATCATCCAGGCGGCTAAACTATAGATCAAAAAGCCCAAACCACCTAGAATCAGTGCGGCTGTGGCAATGACCGCAAACAACCGAACTTTAGAGAATTGGGTTCCCGATCCCTTGACATGGCGAATGGGTGGCGGCAAGGGACGATATGAACCATTAGTGCCCTCATTGGGCGGCTTGCGATCGCGCCGTGCCTGGGGAACTCCACCCTGATCACCGGGACGGTTTTGGACGGCTGTGCGGGTGTTGCCGCGATCGCGTACCGCCTCTTGTACTGGCGTAATCCGCACTGCCGCAGGTACCGGAGACACGCCATTGGCCCCATTACCATTGCTGGCAATCCGATTGGCTGGCTCGGCATAGCCAGATGGGCTAACAGCCGTGACCAAACTCTCCTGCCTTTGCCCGTAGGCGGCTGGCTCATAGCCAGGGTATGAGCGATCGGTGGCGGCAACTCCGGCCATGGCTGCTCCAGTGCCAAGGCTGGCTGCATAGGCGGTTGAACCCACCCACTCATCGCCAGAGGTGCGTTGACTCGGCAATGCTTCTAAATACGCTTGAACATGAGCATCGGCAAAGTATTCCTTTAACGATGCCCGTTGGGTGGTCAGGTCGGCAAAATGGGGAAACACCTCATCTTGTAGCCAGCGTTCGGCATACAAACACAACCCTGGCAACAGGTCGGGGGAATTTTGGGAATGTTCACGGATAAATGCCAAGGGACCATAATCTTGGCTGAGTTGCAGCGATCGCCCCACCTCCTCAGTCTGCCCCAGCAACAGGGCGCAGATGGCCTGTTCTAGGTGCATATCCTGGCGAGTGCCGAGGCGAACCAGAAATTGCTTCGCTTGGACAATAAAGCGGGGTTGCCGTTGAGCAAAACCTCTAGCCAGCAGGGCGCAGGCGGCTAGGTAGGTTGCTACAGCAGATGGACGGCGTGCCTCAGACTCAAACAAAATTTGTTGTT
>CAZJZR010000904.1:0-1892 GCA_964550475.1 uncultured bacterium | reverse complement strand
TGGCTTGTTCAAACAGGTCGCGGACGCGGGACGCACCCACACCGACAAACATTTCCACAAACTCGGAACCAGAGATGGAGAAGAAAGGTACGCCCGCTTCCCCTGCTACAGCCCGCGCCAACAGGGTTTTACCTGTACCGGGAGGGCCAACCAGCAACACACCTTTGGGAATCTTGGCACCCACAGCGGTGAAGCGATCGCCATTCTTCAAAAAGTCCACGACTTCATTCAGTTCCAGCTTGGCTTGGTCAATCCCGGCGACATCGCCAAAGGTCACCTGGGTTTGGGGTTCCATTTGTACCCGCGCCCGTGACTTACCAAAATTCATCGCCTGACTGCCGGGGCCATTTTGCGCCCGTCGCAGCAGGAAGAACAGCCCCACCAGCAGCAACACAGGCACAAAGAAACTACTGAGTAATTTCCAGAGGCTATCGTCTTCCGGAGGACGCACGGCAATATCGACCTTATGATCCATGAGGATTTTCAGCAACTCTGGATCGTTGGGTAGATTGACATTGACCTTGGTGCCGTCAGATGTAATGACTTCGGCCATGGAGCGATCGGGACGAATCCGTACCTTCTCCACCTGATTTTTTTGCACTTCTGCAATGAAGCGGCTATATCGCCATGTCTCCGCATCGGGAGAGGGGCGTTCAAACAACACCGTGGCTAATACCACCACCACGATGGCTAACAGCACATATAAACCTGCGTATCTCCACCGTTTATTCACCGGGATAAATCCTCCTGAGCCTGTAAACCGGGGACTGACTCGTAATGTTTCTCATGTTAACTGATTACTTAATGATCTGCTTGATCGGTTGATTGGAAAGCGATTCAGGGCTGCGTAGGGGTTGAAGCCAGCGGCCACGGGAACCATTTCCCTCACCGAACAACTGAAGCCGTTAACTCCGCCAAGGGCTGGATGGTTAATTGCGTTTGTAATCGGATTTGTAATCAAACATTCACTATATGTTGGATGATTTGGGCTGACCTCTCCTCAAACTAGAGTCTGCTTAAACATGCCTAAACAGACGGTTAGAGGTTGATTCACACAGACCAAACCAGCCAAACAGGGTTGGGATGAGAACCACTATGAATTTTATTATAAACTACACATTTGTTTACAATCGCTATAATCCTGTAAACAACTTGAGTTTTCTTGTAACTGCCTAGGTGGATCAACACTGGATTATTTGATCCACCTAGGTTGGGGCACCCAACCCCTACGACACTCCGCTAGGTTAATAACGGGAAAAAATGGCCAACCGGGCCTTGCCCTTGACCAATGCTGAGGCTGTGCTGCAATGCCTCGGTTACATACTGTTTGGCTTGCTGCACCGCCACCCGTAACTCCTGTCCCAGGGCTAGGTTGGCCGCGATCGCCGCTGATAATGTACAACCCGTGCCGTGGGTATTGGGGGTGTCCACCGTTGTTGTTCGCAGCGTCAGCAAGTCCTGCCCGTCGTACCACACATCCACGCCCCGCAGTTCCCCGGCCATGCCGCCGCCTTTGACCAACACCGCCTTCACCCCACTCTGATGAATCCGTTGGGCGGCAGTTTCCATATCGGCCAGAGTTGCGATCGTGATACCGCTTAACAGTTGCGCTTCGTAGCGGTTGGGAGTCACCACGGTGGCTTGGGGGATTAGTTGGTGTTGCAGAGCTGCGATCGCCCCATCGTCAATTAACTGGGCACCCGCACGGGACACCATTACCGGATCCACCACTAACGGGTATAGTCCCAACCGAGACACCTGCTGCGCCACAGCGGTAATGATACCTTCGTTCAACAACATCCCCGTCTTCACCGCTTGCACGCCAATGTCAGATACTACGGCTTCCAGTTGCGCCACCACCGCCTCCACAGGCAACGCATCCACCCGACTCA
>CAZJZR010000903.1:0-1895 GCA_964550475.1 uncultured bacterium | reverse complement strand
GCTTGGTGCAGCATCACATCGGGACTGTCTAAGGCTTGCACCAAGGCATCCTTCGCTCGTGGATCTTTTAAGTTGCCCAAGGAAACAGCCGCACTAAACCGGACTAGCCAATTGGTGTCTTCGTAAAAAGCGCGCAACAATGGCTCTAAGGCACGGGGATCACCGAGATAGCCCAAGGCTCCAGCGGCTTCAGCGCGGATGCTGTAGTCGGGATCGTTGGTGAGTAAATTCAGCAACAGCCCATAACATTCGGCTGTGGGCTTCACCCCTAGGGCAAAGATGGCCATGGATCGCAGGGGCATGTGCATGTCGTTGAGCACCCGCTTGATCAACGGTACAGCATCCTCTGCGGGCACTTCGCGCAACGCGGCCAGAGCCAACATGCGATCGCGGGCATCGGCACTTTCTAACTGAGTGGCAATTTCATTGAGCGTCAGTTGCCCCATGGCTCTGTCCTCATTTACTTTACAAAACGATACATTTTCACCGTGATTTAATTGTAAGTGATGATACGGTTTTGCGGGGAGGGGTATGGGGCTGATTCCTTGACTTGACTGCCGATCCAAGGGTGGAAAAACCGCCATAGACGGGAAAACCGGGGTGATCGACTGCGCCTCATGTTAAGTTGGGAAAGCAAGCGACCGATTGCTGCTAGTTCTATCTGTCCTCACCATGGTTTCTACCTTTCCGACCTCAATCCTGTCCACCTCCTCTCATCTCCGGTTAGAGATCCGCGCCCTGCAACCGCAATTGACGGATTGGCGGCGACGGTTACACCAATATCCGGAATTGGGGTTCACAGAACAGCTTACTGCTGAGTTCATTGCCCAAAAGCTGCAAGAGTGGGGCATTGAACACCAAACTGGAATTGCCCAAACGGGGATTGTGGCGACGATTCCGGGGCACGCGCCGGGGCCAGTGTTGGCGATCCGGGCTGATATGGATGCGCTGCCGATTCAGGAAGAGAATGAAGCCCCCTACCGATCGCGCCATGATGGCAAAATGCACGCCTGTGGTCACGATGGGCATGTGGCGATCGCCCTCGGTACCGCCTATTACCTGGCGCACCACCGCCACAGCTTTAATGGCACGGTGAAAATCATCTTCCAACCCGCAGAGGAAGGGCCAGGGGGAGCCAAGCCGATGATTGAGGCGGGGGTGTTACGCAACCCGGATGTGGATGGGATCATTGGGCTGCACCTGTGGAATAACCTGGCCTTGGGCACGGTGGGAGTCCGGGCTGGGGCACTGATGGCAGCGGTGGAAGGGTTTAGCTGCACGATTTTGGGTAAGGGCGGACACGGAGCCATGCCCCACCAAACCGTGGACTCGATTGTGGTGGCGGCTCAGGTGATTAATGCCCTGCAAACGATTGTGGCGCGGAACGTTGACCCGATCGCCTCGGCAGTGGTCACGGTCGGCAAGTTGCGAGCAGGCACCGCGATGAATGTGATTGCCGACACGGCAGAACTGCACGGCACCGTCCGCTATTTTGATCCGGCGTTGCAAGATTACTTTAAACAGCGGGTGGAGCAGGTGATTAGTGGCGTTTGCCAAAGCCACGGTGCCCGCTATGAGCTAGACTATTGGCGACTCTATCCGCCCGTGATCAATCATGAGCGCATGGCCGCGTTGGTGCGATCGGTGGCCGAAACCGTGGTGGAAACGCCCGCTGGCATTGTGCCGGAGTGCCAAACCATGGGCGGCGAAGATATGTCCTTCTTTTTGCAAGCTGTTCCAGGGTGCTACTTCTTTTTAGGTTCGGCCAATCCCGACCGCAACCTCGCCTATCCGCATCACCATCCCCGCTTCGACTTTGATGAATCCGCCCTGCCCATGGGCGTGGAAATCTTTGTCCGTTGTGTGGAGAAATTCTGTGTGTAGTCCTGTGTTTA
>CAZJZR010000902.1:0-1898 GCA_964550475.1 uncultured bacterium | reverse complement strand
TATAGTCTTTTAGGATTATCGTGCGTTCCGTTTCAGGATGGGGCGATCGCCAATCCCATCCTCCCCGATCCAAATCCTCCCCGATCTCCAGTTAAACTGGCGGTGATCGGATTGGCTGGTTTGTTTGCTAGTGTACGGTGGTTGTGTCCGGGCTGTGTGATGACATCCGGAATCTGGGGGAGCATCAATGGATCGATGAAATGATCGCTAGTGTTTGGGGATATGCATAACCATAAAATACCTGTTTAGAAACATACCTGTTTAGACCATTGCCAATTCCTAATTTTGAATTGTCCTGTTAAAGAATTTCCCTGCTCCTCAATGATTTTGTGTTTGAACCGATAACGTTGTAGGGGCGAAGCATTCCGGCCATGATTTTTCGGTCATTCCCTAACTTAACTACCGGAATGCTTCGCCCCTACGTTGGGCAACACAAATTTGATTTGATTAGAACCAGGAATTTCCCTGTTAAATCGCCCGATATTTGCCTCATCTGTCCGCCTATCCAGCCCTGCCTGTTTGCATGAATGCCTCTGTGAGCATCACTTCTTCTCCGACTGCAATGACTGAAACGCAGACTCCGCTGATTCTCAGGAGTTTGCCCAATCCCCCTGTGGTTGAGGATATCTGCCCGCGACGGGCACGCCAGCAATTGGATCTGTTGTTGTTGGCGATCGAAGCCCTTGATTTGACTGGTTCAGAAGCGATTTTGGCCGTCGCTCAGGAATTGGAACTCACGAGCGTCATCAAGCATCGGGTGTACCTGTGGCAGTTACGCAATTCCAACCCCCTGCGGCGATACACCCAACGACAACCGCTGACGTTGACGGAAGCCAAGGCGATGGTGGCGATTATCTGTTACTTGGCACGGCGGTTGACCGTGATTATTCGCCAATTGTTGCTGGCCTACGACCAACTGCAAGCCAAACAACTGTCGCCGGAACATCATTTCCGGTTGGCGATGTATTTGGAACGGTTCCGCGCCCATTTCCGCAGTCGGATGAACCCCAAACGCACCGCTGTTGTAGCCTATACAGTGGATGAACAAAAGCTGAACGATCTGGCGATTCGGTTGTTGGGGCAACTGCTGTTCTGTACGGGCATTTTTGGGATGCAGCGGTTGTGGGCGAGTTTATTTGATGGGGAAGTGAGATGAGTATTCAAATTCAGCGACGCTATGGCTCCAACTGCACCCTCACCCTAGAAGGGTTGGGGGATATGGTGGTGATGGGAGCGAGCATGAGCGATCGCCCCCCCCTGTCAATTTTGCTCAACGTCGCCTGCCAGTTACCGGGACAGGTGCGCCCGATTTTGGGTGGACGGGATTTGTTGGAACACTTGGTCATGGCGGTCAGTAGCTATGCCCAACAGTTTTTGAGCGGCGTGCCGATCCAGCACCGCAATCGGGTGCCGCTGGTGACCATTCACCCGGTTACATCCCAGGTGCATCGGTTGGTGATTCAACCCGCATTGCTGCAATCGCCCCAAGCGGAACAAGTGCCGTTAGAAATTGACTTAGACACCGTACAGCTTTTTGAATTGGTGGAAGCGGTGGATCAATTCCTCGCCGATAGCCAAACCTTACCGGATTTATCGCTGCGGGTTGCGCCCGTCTCGCGGCGGGAAGCAGCGGTGTACCGTCCCGTTGCCCAGCAAATTACCCCGATCGCCACCGGGGTATCCAGTGTGGTGGCAGCGGCGATCGCCCTGTTCGTCCTCGCCCCCGCCCCCAAACCAATTAATTTGCGACAAGAAATCACCCTGGCCAATAGCAGACCTGTGGGCACCCCCAGCCCCTCCCCTGGAGCCACGGGCAGTCCCTCGCCGAGTCCCACCCCTAGCCCGTCCCCAGTAGCGGCATCTCCCAGCCCCACCGAAGCCACCCCCTCCCCCAGTCC
>CAZJZR010000901.1:0-1898 GCA_964550475.1 uncultured bacterium | reverse complement strand
AACTAGCTTCAAACTATAGGCTAGTAGAGTGGTCATGCCATCTTCAACCGCAATTTCTTTGATGCGATCGGCTGTGGCACGTTGGTTAATTGCGGTTTGGATCCGTTCTGTGACTTGCATGACTTCATACACACCGCAGCGTCCTTTGTAGCCAACGCCAGAGCATTTGGGACAGATGTTACCCTTGGCACGCGCAGCCTGAATTTCTTCGGGAGCGAGGCTGTTGGCTTTGTAGAAGGTGACGGTACCAGTCCGGGAGGCTGATAGACCAAATCGTCCGAGTTCTTCGGGTGTGGGTTGGTAGGGAATCCGGCATTCGGAACAAACGCGCCGCATTAGCCGCTGGGCGCATACCCCAATCAACGAAGCGGAGACCATGAAGGGTTCTACGCCCATTTCGTCCAGACGGGTAATCGAACTGGAGGCATCGTTAGCGTGGATGGTGGTTAATACTAAGTGTCCGGTGAGGGATGCTTCGATCGCCGTCTTGGCTGTTTCCAAGTCCCGTGTTTCACCCACCAGAATGATGTCCGGGTCTTGCCGCATGAACGCCCGCAGGATGGAGGCAAAGTCCATGTTCTTTTCCCGAATCACCTGCACCTGAGTAATCCCTGGCAAGGAGTACTCAATCGGGTCTTCTGCCGTACTGATGTTAACTCCGGGGTCGTTGCGTTCGGCCAGCATGGAGTACAGGGTGGTGGATTTCCCTGATCCGGTTGGGCCAGACACCAAGATCAGGCCAAAGGGGCGGCTAGACATATCCCGAACTTTAGCCAAGGCTTCTTGGTCAGAGATCAATTTGTCTAGACCTAGCTGAGTGGATTCACTACTGAGAATCCGCATACACACTTTCTCGCCAAAGCGGCTGGGCAGTGTGTTAACCCGGAAGTCCACCTTTTTACCCTGGAACTTTTGGCGAATCCGGCCATCCTGAGGTTGCCGACGTTCAGCAATATCCAGACTGGCCAAAATCTTAAACCGGGCAGTTACCGCTGGGATAACGGTTTTTGGGAAGGGTTCAAAGGCTTGTTGCAGTACACCATCTTTGCGGAATCGCACCCGGAGGGATTCTTCCTGCGGTTCGATGTGAATGTCGGATACCCCTTCTTGGAGTGCTTTAATCAAAATCTTGTTGACCAAGCTGACGATGGGCGCGGCGTTACCCTCGTTGGCGGATGCGCTCAGTTCCGCTTCTTCTTCGGCAATCTCAAGACCGAGATCATCCAAGTTGGCCAAGTCTGAACCAACGTCCACCAACTTGTCGGAAACCCGCTTTTGCTCCTTCGCCTCTAGCTCTTTCAGATAGCGATTAAAGATTTCCAGGAAATCGTCCTTGGTAATCACCAACCGATTGACGATGGGATTACCGACTTTCTGTAATTCCCGTTTCAATTCATCCTGAGCCATCAGATTCTCTGGGTTAACCATGGCAACGGTAACCGTCAGAGGTTCGGTGTCAGACTTGGCTAGGGGGAGAATTTCGTGCTCTCGACAAACCTTTTGAGAAATTAGCGTGTCAATTAAATGATTGACATTATCTGTGGGGATCTTGCTAATTTCCGGGTCAAGCGACTCAATGCCGTAAAGGATTTTGAGTTCAAAGAGTTGCTGCTTCTTGTATTGCCGCAGCAAGTCGGGCGGCAGAGGTTGCCCGGTCATGTCATGCAAGACCTGAGCCAGCGATCGCCCGGATCTCCGACTCTCAACCAACGCCTGCTGCATTTGGTCACTGTTCACATAACCAGATGCAACAAGTTTGTTCCCAAATGGGGACAAACTATTTTGGACAACAAGGGCACGCCGCGAAGAACTGGTCATAGCTGGCACTCTAGAACTCTCTACAAGTATTCCCGAAAATTATCAATACGACCATCAACTAAATATTTTTCACATGATTG
>CAZJZR010000900.1:0-1902 GCA_964550475.1 uncultured bacterium | reverse complement strand
ATCCCGTTTGTAGGGGCGCGGTTTCCGCGTCCTAGATTTCGCACCTAGGCAGTTACGATGTTCTTATCACTCACCACTTATCACCATTCACCATCCACTATTCACCATCCACCACTCACCATCATCTCACTCTTGGGGAAACGGACGACCCAATGCGGCGGGTGGGGTGCTGCGGATGGTTTGGGCGATCGCCCGTTTTAGTCCCAGTGGTAACAGATTGAGGACTCGCTCTAACCATTCGCTGGAGGTGAGGACGAGGAACAGGATCATCAATACGAAGGGGGCGACGGAGAAGACTTGGGTGGGTACGCCAGGTATGGCACTTTGGGCGACGCTGGCGAGGGATTGCAAAATGCCGAACAGGTAGCAACTGAGGGCAACCCGGAGGGGATTCCAACCGCCAAAGATGACGATCGCCAGGGCAATCCAGCCGTAACCTGCGGTGTGGCGGTGGCTCCAGCCCGCTTTGAAGTCGAGGGAGAAGGCGGCTCCGGCAATCCCCATCATCGCGCCACCCAGCAATGTATAGAGGTAACGGGCACGGATGACGTTCACACCGCGCACAAAGGCGGCGGCGGGTTGTTCGCCGATCGCCCGCAAAATTAACCCCGGTTGGGTGCGGTAAACGTAAAACCAGGTCAACCCAATCAGGGCATAGCTGAGGTACACCAATAGGTCGCTCTGGAAGAACAATTGGCCAATCAGCGGGATGTCTTGCAGCAGCGGGATCTTGAAGCTGGGCACCGTCGGCCCCGGAATCCGCACGAAGGGATTGCCCAAGAAGGAGGACAAGTCGGCACACAACATCGCCAGCACGAAGCCGATCGCCACCTGGGACTGCTTCAGAGTCAGGGAACCGATGGCGACAATGAGGGCGATCGCGGCTCCGACCAAGGCGGCACTGCCAAACCCCAACAGTAGGCTGGGCACTGTGCCCCAGGCTTCCGTCGTCTTGGCAACGGCAAACCCCGTCATCGCCGATAACAAAATCGTGCCTTCAGCGGATAAGTTAATCACCCCCGACCGTTCGGTGATGGTTTCTCCCAACGCCGCAAAAATTAATGGCGTGGATGTAGCAATGGCAACGGACAAAATCGGGATCAGTTGGGCGGTATCCATGGGCTAGGGAAACGGTGAAAAAATCCGTTTGCAGCAAGAATTTTTAAGATTGTAACGGTTCCCTTTCCACTGGCATAGCGACTGGCATAGAAATTACTCCGGCAAAATGAAATTCCTGGTTCTAATTAAATTTGTGTTGCCCAACGTAGGGGCGAACGGCTGTTCGCCCTTACCGTGTGATTGGGGATTGTAGGTTCCCGCTCGTCCCCGCCTCTTTGCCAAACCTTAACCTGGACTAAATCAGATGATTACCGACCGATTACGTTCCCTTTAGCTTGGCTGCATAAACTTTGGGTTAAGCATACCCACGGATGATCGGCACATGATTTACAGCCCCAGTTTGACAACAGTGGTTCAACCGGATCTGCGGTATCTGTTGGAGCAACTTTATCAGGGGAAACACCTCCATTCCTATCGCAATGGGCAAACGATTCCGATGGTGGATCATCAACTGTGGGTGGTGTGTCGCGGGGTGGTGCAGTTGAGTACGTTTTACCCCAGCGGCGATGAAGCCTTGTTGGGCTTGGTGGTGCCGTCAATGCCGTTCGGGTTGCCGTTGAGTGCGGTGAATCCCTATCAGGCGATCGCCCTCTCCGATGTGGATTTGATGCACTTCACCTTAGCGGACGTGGAACAATCGGCAGAACTGGCACAGGGAATGTTTCGGCAGATAAGTCGCCGCCTGCGCCAAACCGAAGCCTTTTTATCCATCGCAGGCCATCGGCGGGTCGAGGATCGGTTACGCCATCTGCTGTGGTTGTTGAAAGATGAAGTGGGACAACC
>CAZJZR010000899.1:0-1910 GCA_964550475.1 uncultured bacterium | reverse complement strand
CAGTAACATCGCCATTAGGGAACCTGAATTAGAGGTTGTTTGACAAGGTGGGTTATTTGACAAGGTGGCTTAAACGTTGATTTTTGGTGTTCTCCACTCGACAAGCATTCACCTTGCATCCTCTCAGCCAACCTGCATCGGCCAGGTGGTGCTGAATAGCAGGATGAATTGGCACGAAGTTCCAATTCATCCAACTGCTAATTCATATCCTGATTCAGCAACGCCCATCGGCCAGTCTGCCTAGCGGAGACACACCCGTACCTTGCCCCATGGATTTGGGTACATAGTTATGCAAGTTATGCATTCGTTGTCATGCATTCGTTTTTTGTTTTGAGCTAGGGCTGATTATGACGAACACGCTACAGCATCAATCCTTACCCGATCCAGCGATCGCCCCTGCATCACCCGATGCCCCCTCTGACCCAACCCTGCATCGGGTTGTTGTGGTCGGCGGTGGGTTTGGGGGCTTGTATGCCGCCAAAGCGTTGGGGCGAATGCCCGTGGACGTGACGCTGATTGACAAGCGCAACTTCCACCTGTTCCAACCGCTGCTATACCAAGTCGCCACCGGAACCCTGTCGCCAGCCGACATTTCATCGCCGCTGCGTTCCGTGCTCAGCAACAACAAAAATACGCGGGTGTTGATGGAAGAAGTGGTGGATCTTGATCCCGATCGCCAACAGGTACTCCTGAAGGAAACCAGTTTGGACTATGACAGTTTGATTGTCGCCACCGGGGTCAGTCATCACTACTTTGGCAGCGATCATTGGCAAGCCGTGGCTCCGGGGTTGAAAACCGTGGAAGATGCGCTGGAAATGCGTCGCCGGATTTTTTCCGCCTTTGAAGCTGCCGAGAAAGAAACTGATCCGGTACAACGACAAGCTTGGTTAACCTTTGTGATTGTGGGGGCGGGGCCGACGGGGGTGGAATTGGCCGGGGCGATCGCCGAACTTGCCCAAAACACCCTCAAACACGACTTCCGCACCATCAACACCGCCGAAGCCAAAATCCTCTTGGTCGAAGGTGTGGATCGGGTTCTGCCCCCCTACGTGCCGGAACTGTCTGCCAAAGCCCAAACCTTCCTGCACCGCCTTGGTGTCACAATTCGCACCAATACCATCGTTACCGACATCCAACCGGAACAGGTCACCGTGCAACACGGCCAGCAAACGGAGCAAATTCCCTGCCGCACCGTTTTATGGGCAGCGGGGGTCAAAGCCTCCAGCATGGGCGAAGTCTTAGCGAACCGCACGGGTGCCCACTTGGATCGCGCTGGACGGGTGATGGTTGATCCAGACCTCAGCATCCCCGGTCATCCCAACATTTTTGTGATCGGCGATTTAGCCCACTTTGCCCACCAAGGTAACAGTCCCTTACCGGGTGTTGCCCCGGTCGCCATGCAGGAAGGAGAATACGTGGCGCGGCTGATCCAAAACCGGATCCAGGGTAAACCCGCCCCGCCGTTCCGCTACATGGATGCCGGGAGCTTGGCGGTAATTGGTCAAAATGCTGCCGTGGTAGACCTGGGCTTTGTGCGTTTCTCCGGTTGGTTGGCCTGGTTGGTGTGGGTGTTTGCCCACATCTATTACTTGATTGAATTCGACAATAAGCTGATTGTGATGTTGCAGTGGGGCTGGAACTACTTCACCCGCAACCGGGGTGCCCGTCTGATTACGGGTCGGGAAGCCCTAGCCAAGGGTACCGCTGATGCCCTAGATGCTGAATCCCCATCCGAGACGGCGCGATCGCCGGAGCAGCGGCAACCGGAACCTGCCCATCTGAATTAGGGCTTTCCCTCCAAACTCATAGCCCTTGCTGTAGGAGCAATTTGGCATCGGCTGTGCAGTCATGCCTCCGGGTGTGACGCAAAGCTAGCCCCTGATGGTGGAGTTCCGCGAGGCGTAGGGGCG
>CAZJZR010000898.1:0-1911 GCA_964550475.1 uncultured bacterium | reverse complement strand
ACTGTGTGGTGATTCACCATTACGATCGCTGGAACCGCAGGGCTTCAATCGACTGAGCGGTGAGGAATAGTCCGGCGATGATGTAGGTGGCGAACATCAACAGGCTGCTTGTATCGACGATGCCTTGGACGAGGTTGGTGTAGTGTTTCAGCAACGATAAGTGACTGAGGATGGTGCCGATGGGGCCGCCGATGCTCTTGGCCACCAAATCGATCACCCACAGGAAGAGCACCAAGGCGAAGGTGAAGATGGCAGAGAGGATGGTGCTGTCGGTGAGGGAGGAGATGAACATCCCCAAGGACAGAATCCCAGCAGCGAGGAGAATTAAGGCACCGTGCCCCAACAGCATGATGGTGGGGGAAAAGGGTGGATTAGAGGCACTGAGGGCGATCGCCTCATAGATCAGCAGCGGCAACAACAGGGTGATGAAAAAGGTCAGCACCCCCAACAATTTACCCAGAGCCACCGCCCAATTGGTTACCGGGGACGTGGCTAATAGTTCCAACGTGCCGCGCTTGCGTTCTTCCGCATACAGTCCCATCGACAGCATGGGCAACATCACCAGGGCGATCGACGACATCACACCCAGGAAATTTTGCAGCACCAGATAGGGAATATCCGCCGACGGCGCACCCATGCCCCCCATCTGTTGCCGTTGCATATCCAATGCCGCTGCACTTTGGATCAACTGTTGCAAAATGGCGACGAAAAAGAACCCCGCCAACAGCCAAAAAATTGTCGCAATCAGATAGGCGAAGGGCGATGCAAAATAGCCCTGCAACTCCTTGCGATAAATAGCCACAATGTTGCCCATAATAATCCGCATGGATAGTGAACTCAGCCTCCCAATGACGATAATGCCTGACCGTTAACCGTCAACGAATCGTCAACTGCTCCGGTAGTCGCACCATTTGTTGTTGTGTTAATTGCTGTCTCAAACTTTCCCTCATCCCCCAGCCCCTTCTCCCAAATAGGGAGAAGGGGAGCCAGATTGAAGTCCCTCTCCCCACTTGGGAGAGGGATTTAGGGTGAGGGCAAAGCTTGCGGCATAAGTCGTTTATCAAAAATGTTGGAAATCACAAGTTGGGGAATTTAGGGGGATCGTAGATCCGGTTGTAGGTTGGGTAGAGCCTATAGCCCTACGGGCATACAAGAAAAGCGAAACCCAACACACAGGATCGTAACCCAACAGGCAGATTGACAATGTTGGGTCGCGCGGTGCTTGACCCAACCTACAAACTGCCATGTCATCATGGGCTGGGTGTTTCAGCCTCCGGTTCCTCCACCTCGGCCACGGCTTTTTCCTCCGTGGTCAGTTGCAGGAACACATCCTCTAGGCTAGCTCCAGTACGCCGCAGTTCATACAGTCCCAGCCCCGCCCCGACGATCGCCGCTGCCACCTCTCGACCTTGGTGTTCACCCACGGCAACTTGCAAGCGATGGCGACCGGGTGCCGTCGAGGCTTGCTCCAAGGGTTGGACAAAGGTCACCCCAGACACCGCCTGCAACACCTGTTGCGCCGTTGCCACGTCGCCTTCCACCTCCAGTTCATACCCCGCTCCGGCACTCATTTGACTGAGCAAACTTTCGGGCGTATTGGTCGCCACCACTTCGCCTTTGTTGACAATGGCAATCCGGTTACAGGTGGTACTCACCTCTGGCAGGATGTGGGTGGACAGGATAATGGTATGACTACCCGCCAAACTTTTAATCAGGTTCCGCACTTCAATGATTTGGCGCGGATCGAGGCCAACGGTGGGTTCATCCAGAATGATCACAGGCGGGTCATGGACGATCGCTTGGGCGATGCCCACCCGTTGCCGAAACCCTTTGGATAACTTGCGGATTAAGGTGTAGCGTTTTTCCAGCAAATTACACCGCGCCATCGCCGACTCAATTTTTTGGGGGCGA
>CAZJZR010000897.1:0-1912 GCA_964550475.1 uncultured bacterium | reverse complement strand
AGGTTGCGCCCTCTGCTACGGTGCCTTGGCAGCAGGTGTCAAAACAAAACTGAATTGCATCCGGCATCACCGCCGACAACTGCCCGATCGCCACCGTCACCCGCCGCACCCGCGCCCCCTGACTATGGGCGATCGCGGTATCCACAATCATTTGTGCAAGGCCGAGTTCGTGCATTGTGGGTGAATGGTGGATGGTGGATGGTGGATAGTGGATGGTGGATGGTGGATGGAGAAATTGGTAATTGGTAATGGGTAATTGGAAGTTGAGTGGCGTTTGGTTAACTGCCTTAACACCATTCACCATCCACGATCCACCATTCACCAATTAGCAAATACGCGGCAACTGATCCCCAACTAACACATCCACGATGCGTTCGGTGCCGAAGGCGGTTTGCAGGCGGACGATGCCGAGTGGGGTGGGTGTGACTTCGCCGATGATGCGGCTGTGGGTGCCGGTGGGGTGGGCTTGCATGGCGGCGAGTACGGTGTCGGCGTGCGATCGCGGCACCACCACCACCAGTTTGCCTTCGTTAGCCAAGTACAGGGGATCGAGTCCCAGCAATTCACACACGCCCGTCACCTGCTGATCAACCGGGAGTGCGGATTCCTGAAGCCGAATGCCCACGTTAGCAGTCTGGGCAAATTCGTTCAGGACGGTGGCGAGGCCGCCGCGTGTGGCATCGCGCATGGCGGAAACCTGGGGGCAAACCGCCAGGATCGCGTCCACTAAGCCGTTTAGCGGTTGGCAATCGCTAACAATTTCGCTCTCCAACGCCAACTCGCCTCGCGCTACCAAAATGGCCGCGCCATGGTTGCCCAAGGCTCCGTTCACCAACACCACATCCCCTGGTTGAATCCGGTCAGCGGCAGGGTTGACCCCAGTGCGGATCACGCCAATGCCAGCGGTGTTGATGAACAGCTTATCCGCCGATCCCTTGGGCACGACTTTGGTGTCACCCGTGACGATTTGCACCCCGGCTTGGGCAGCGGCAGTTTTCATGCTGTGGGCGACTTGGCGCAGGGTAGCGATCGGTAAGCCTTCTTCCAAAATCACGCTACAGGTGAGGTAGAGCGGTTTTGCCCCACTCACCGCCAAGTCGTTCACCGTGCCATTCACCGCCAATGCGCCAATGTCGCTGCCCGGAAAAAACAACGGATCAACCACGTAGGAGTCGGTGGTGAAGGCGAGGCGATCGCCCAACGCCACCAATTCCGCCAAGCTAATCCGCGCCTGGTCTTCCAATAACGCCAGGGTGGGATTATCAAACGGTGTGACAAAAATTGCCTGAATTAAATCGCGCATGGCACTGCCACCGCTGCCATGGGAGAGCGTCACAGTGGTGTCTTTCACCGTCGCCGCTTGACGACGAACTTGATCAATTTTTTCCCACAGGGTATCGGGTGCGGGCATTGGGGGAGTAGGGGAGTAGGGGAGTAGGGGCGAATGGCATTCGCCCATTCAGGCAGCAGGGAAGCGAATGACATTTGCCTATGCCATTTGCCCATTTGTTGATGCGTGGATTGGAGTACGTACCGATCAATTAATTCTGCAATTAATTCTGACCCGCACAAGTCCTGTCATGGCAAACCACGGAAACACATTGCCTTCAGTCTAAACAGGGGATCGGGCATTGCCCCAAAAGACTTGGAAAGATTTTAAATCTGGGGCAGAGACTACTATCTTCCTGCGGAGGTATCAACTGGCAATCAGTAATTGATACAGCGTCGAGGTCGTCTGCATGGCGCGATCGCGCAAATTATTTAAGCGTTGGCAGCATCAGTTGCCGCTAACTGTCGCGACACCTAATCATGGGGATATGATTTTTCCGTAAAGCCCTAATCAGGAAATGCCCCCAAGCGATCTCACGGTATCCAACTATCCCCGATTACCGATTACCAATGATTACCGATT
>CAZJZR010000896.1:0-1915 GCA_964550475.1 uncultured bacterium | reverse complement strand
CGAGTCAGTTACCTGAATGTGTTAATCGGCGGCACCCCACAGTTCTTAGAAGACCCACGTCGTGGCCTCTACAGCGATCCGGCATGGCAACGCCGCACCGCCACCAGTCGGTTGGTCAAACCCGGACTACAAACCCTGTCTGGCCCCGTCGTCCGTCTGGAAACGCTCACCCAAGACGAGTTGCTGTCCCTACTAGAGCGATTGGCCGATCTACATGCCAACCACTACAGCTATAAATCCACGCTGAAAAAAGCCGATTTACAAGCCTTTTTGCAAGAAATGACTCGCCGACTTGGGGCTGAAATCCTGCTGACACCGGGCGAAGTGGTACGGGATTTTATTGCTGTCTTGAACGCGCTGCGGCAAAATTCCAAGATTTCCTTCCAAGGCTTACTGCAAGGGGATCAGTTTCGGCCTGCCCCTGCCAACCGCGATCGCCGCACCGACGACACCCCAGAAACCGATACTGAATACGCCGAATTTACACTTTAGGTTTGACACTTTAGGTTTGACACTTTAGGTAAATAGGTAATTAGGTAATAGGTAAGAGGTCGTGGAGCATCATTCATTGGCAACACCCCATCCACTCACCTGCCCAACTCCCAACGCCCCAACTCCTTGGCTCTCAAACTCCCTCTTTCCCCATGCCTGACGTAATCATCATCGGTAGCGGCATCGGTGGCCTCAGTTGTGCGGCTCTGTTGGCACACTATGGCTTCCAGGTTACCGTATGCGAAAGCCATAGCATTCCTGGCGGGGCGGCGCACGGGTTTCAACGGGATGGCTACACCTTCGACTCCGGCCCCTCGCTGTACTCCGGGATGTCCTACAGTCCCTCTGCCAATCCCCTGCGGCAAGTCTTGGACGTGATTGGTGAAGATGTGCCGTGGGTGACCTACGATACCTGGGGTTGTTGGGTGCCAGAAGGCAACTTTGAAACTGCCGTGGGAGCCGATCAATTTTGTGAGGTGCTGCGACGGTTGCGGGGTGAGGCAGCGGTGGCGGAATGGCGACAGTTGCAACAGGTGATGCTACCCTATGGCCGCGCCGCGATCGCCCTGCCCATGGCCGCCATCCGGTTTGACTTGGGGGCGATCGCCACCATCGGTTCCTATGCCGCCCAACTCTTCCCCCACTTGCTCAACATCGTCCAACTGAATGGCTCCTTCTCTCGCCTCATGGATGAGGTTGTCACCGATCCATTTGTGCGAAATTGGCTGAACTTACTCTGCTTCATGCTGTCGGGGTTACCTGCCGAGGGCACCAATGCAGCCGAAATGGCTTTCATGTTTGCCGATTGGTACCGTCCTCAGGTGGTGTTGGATTATCCCATTGGTGGCAGTGGGGCGTTGGTGGACGCGCTGGTACGGGGACTGACCCGGCGCGGCGGTGCATTGCGGTTGAATGCCCACGTTACCGAAGTGGTTGTGGAACAGGGTCGCGCTGTGGGGGTGCGGTTACGCAATGGGGAACTGATCTCGGCCAGCCAAGCGGTGATTGCCAACGCTTCGATTTGGGATACGTTGCCGCTGTTACCCCAAGGCAGCATTCCGGAACAATGGCGCACCCAACGCCACGCCACGCCCGACTGTGCCAGCTTTATGCATCTGCACTTGGGGATTGATGGCAGTGGCTTACCGGAGACGCTGCCCTGCCATCACATGGTGGTGAACCACTGGGAGGTCACCGCGCCCCAAAATGTCGTCGCTGTATCCATCCCATCACTGCTTGATCCCAGCCTCGCACCTCCCGGCCATCACGTCATCCACACCTACACCCCGGCTACCGAACCCTACGAGATCTGGCAAGGGATGGATCGGCGTAGCCCAGAGTATGAGCAGTTGAAGCAGGAACGGGCAGCGGTGATGTGGCAAGCGTTGGAGCGGATCATTCCCGATATCCGCGATCGCACCCG